>NZ_JBEYZW010000003.1:0-168638 GCF_040646215.1 Streptomyces sp. NPDC046215
TTTCCCCCCGCGGGGGGGGGGGGGGGGGGGGGGGGGGGGGGGCCCCCCCCCCCCCGCCGGCGTCCGGACCTAGTGGGTCTGCCGTGCGGCGTCCGCGGGCGGGGTGCGGTGACCCCGGGTCAGACGGACGGCGGCCACGGAGGCCGCGAGCGTGACGCCGGCCGCGGTGGGAGCGTCGTGGCCGGCGGCCATGACGCCCAGGCAGGTGCCGGCGGCGAGGCCGAAGGCGGCGACGCGCAGGGCGGCGCGGCGCAGGCCCCAGCCGCTGCGGGGCGGGAGGAAGACGACGCAGCCCGGGCCGAATGGCGTGGGGAGCTGCGGGAATGCCGAAATTGGTTTCACTACTCACCGCTTTCTGAGCGAGCCGGCTGTGAAGTGCCTTGTCTCTCGATCTTCAGTTGTGTGACCCGGACTTTCCGTCCTGTGTTTGGTACATACCACCCGAGGGTGCTGGCCTCGGAACTCAAAGAATGCCCCAAGAAAGCCCCTACGACAAGCGACCTATTTCCATCCCGTGCCCTGCGTGGATCGCCCGGGGGAGAACCGCCGGATGCGAACACTTTCGGAAAAACCCGGGCGTCATACCTGGCTCTTCCGGGGGCAGGTGGAACGAGTTGCCCTGCGGTGCGAGGGGCGCGGACCGGCTTCCGGTGCGGCGGATGCATATATCCATTTACTTGCCTGTCGGTCGACAGGTGTGGCAGGTCGGAGTCCCGGGCGGAAGATCCGGCCTTGATGCGCGGCGGACCCGGTGCATCCGCTTCCGTCCGCGAGTCGCACAAGGAAAAGCAACAGCCTCTTTATGTGCCCGCCGGTATCTATTTGCCTGACCACCGTCATTCCCGCGCGCGGAAAGATGGTTTATCCCGCACACCGGTATGAATTCCCGGCGGACGGTCGATCCGTCCCGGACAATCCGTTCCGGAGCCGGCCTTCGACGCAGGCCGCAGGCGTGTGCAAGCGTATTTTTCCTGAGCCGTTCACGTCTCTGTCAAAACACCCGGCAACACTGGATGCAGGCGCTGGATTGCTCCAGACTTTCCACTCGTAGCCGCTCTAAGACCGGGTAGGTCATTTCCGGCCGGTCGTGGGCAGCCGCATGAGGTGCCTTGTCTCTGACCCGGACGGCGCCGTCCACAGGCCGGTGCTGCGGCCTCGGACACCGCGGCGCGTGGGCTCTCCCGCGTGCCGCGCCGAACCTCGCACGACCGAACGAGGGAGGAACGCCGGTGGCCCCGCTCACCGCCCCGAACCCACCCGGGGGAAGACCGCCGGCCGCGCCCCTGTCACCGGCGACCCCGGCCCCGGCCCGCTGAACTGCCCCGGCCCGAAGGCCCGGTGCGTCAGCGCGTCGTGCGGCGGTGCTCCTGGAGGAAGTCCAGGACGAGGGGGCCGGCGGTCGCGCGGAACTCCTCGAAGTAGGCGTGGCGTGCCCCGGGGATCAGGCGCAGGCGGGCGCCGGGGATCCGGTCCGCGAGCAGGCGGGCGTTCGCGGCCGGGTTGAGAAGGTCGTCGGTGCCGTGGAGCACGAGCGTCGGGGCGGCGATGCCGGGCAGCGCGTCCCAGGCGTCGTGACGGCGGCTGGCGGCCAGGTGCCGGCGCCGCGCGTAAGCGGGCATCGTCGCGTCACCGAGGGTGTGGTGGGGGCCGGGGTGCCCGGCGAGCCGGCCCGGGGTGTACATCAGTTCCAGCAGGGCCTGCCGGGCCCGGGGCCCCTCCTGGGCCAGCGCCTTGCGGACGTCGTGGCCGCGTTCGACGGCGTGCCGGCCGCCGGGCGAGGTGCAGCCCAGGACCAGGGCGGCGGTGCGCCGGGGATGACGGGCGGCGACGTGCTGGGCGACCCGGCCGCCCATGGACGTGCCGTAGACGTGCGCCCGGCCGGCGCCCAGGTGGTCGAGGACGGCGATGACGTCGTCGGCGAACCCCTCGGTGCTGTAAGGGACATCCGGTTTATCGCTGTCGCCGGTGCCGCGGTAGTCGAGGGTGACGGTGCGGTGGGCCGGGTGGAAGTCGTCCCGGACGGTGTCCCACCAGTGATGGGTGCAGGCTTGGCCCGCCAGCAGGACGAGCGGTACGGGCCCCTCGCCCCGGACCTGGTAGGCGATGCGGGTTCCGTCCGCGCTGCGGGCGTACGGCACAGGGCGTCCTTCCTGCCGGTGGTGCGGCCGGCCCGGTCCGCGAACCCGGCGGTGTCCGGCTCGGGACATCTCATCAGGCGGCGTCGTGGAAGACCAGGCCGAGGGTGTGCCGGCGGCCGGAGCGGACGGTGCTCACGCCGTGGCGTACGGGGCTCGCGGACCAGCCGCGGGTGGAGCGGACGGGCCGCTCGCGCGTGGTGAAGATCAGCCCGTGTCCCCGGGGCAGGACGGTGGAGGTGCCCCGGGACTGCGCGCGCGGGCGCTGTTCGACCAGGAGGAACTCGCCGCCGGTGTAGTCGGTGCCGGGGGTGTCGAGACCGATGACGACCTGGAGGGGGAAGACGAGGTCGCCGTACAGGTCGCGGTGCAGGGCGTTCCAGTCACCGGCGCCGTAGCGGAGCAGGATGGGGGTGGGCCGGTCCTGCCCGGCCTCGTGGCACATGGCCAGCCATTCGGGCAGCGTGTCGGGCCAGGGAGCCGGGCGGCCCAGCCTGTCGGCCCAGTCACGGGCGATGGTGAGCAGGTGAGGGTAGAGGGCCTCGCGCAGCTGGGCGACGGGTTCGGGGCAGGGGTAGCGGAAGTAGCGGTACTGGCCGGAGCCGAAGCGGTAGCGGGCCATGTCGACGGTGGAGCGGAACCGGGAGGTGTCCTCGTAGAGACCGGCCAGGGCCCGGCAGTCCCGCGGGCTCAGCAACCGCGGGGTCAGCGCACAGCCGAAGGTGTCGAGCTCGCTGCCGAGGGCCTGCCAGTCGGCACTGTCGACGGCCGCACGCGGGCCTGCCCCGGGGTGGGATGTGTCGGTCATGGTGCCTCTCCGGTGCAGGGGCCGGGTCGCCGGGGGAGGCGCACCCGAGGCCGGTCGCGCCTCCTCCGGAACGAGCGGCCGTGGTGGGGTCACTGCCACTGTGCGCTGCCGCGGGCGGGCGGGCTGGCGGAAAACGGACGTGACGTTCGACCGGTCCCGGTGGGGGCGGCCGTCCCGGACGGCCCCGCACGGGCTGAACCGTCAGAGGGGGTGGCGGCCGGGTGCCGTTTCCTGGTGGCAGGTCAGGGAACGCGCCCTGGGTGCGCACCCGACCGGACGCCCCCCGCCCACCGACAGGCCCGTAGCCGCGGGGGCGAGTACACCGGAAGGGTCCGCAGATCCCAGGCGGCCCCCGAAGGAGGAGAGATGCCCGAGGACACGGAACCCGTGGACTTCCCGCCCGATACCCCCGGCCCCCAGGCGCACGGACCCCGGGCAGCGCTGTACGAGCGGATCACCCAGGAGCTGGAGGCCCGCGCCGGGCTGCTGTGGGACGTGGCCCTGCGCTTGCACGGCACACCGGAACCGGCCTACGAGGAGCATCAGGCGGCGGCTCTGCTGACCGGGGAGCTTCAGCGGGGCGGCTTCGCCGTCCGGCGGGGCGTCGCGGACCTGCCCACCGCGTTCGTGGCCGAGTCCGCGGGCTCCGGCAGTGCCCGCCCCCGCGTCGCGCTCGTGCTGGAGTACGACGCGCTGCCGGAACTGGGTCACGCCTGCGGCCACAATCTGATCGCCGGGGCCGGCCTCGGCGCGGCACTGGCCCTGCACAGCGCGCTCCGCGCCGGTCCCGAGGGCACGGAGGGCGGCTCCCTGACGGTGATCGGCAGCCCGGCGGAGGAAGGCGGCGGCGGGAAGGTCGCCCAGGTCGCGGCGGGGGTCTTCGACGGTGTGGATGCCGCCCTGATGTTCCATCCGGGGACCCACAGCTGGTCGTGGGCGCCGCTGACCGCCCAGGTACAGGTCGAGGTGACCTTCCACGGGCGCGCCGCCCACCCCACCGGCAACCCGGCCGAGGGGGTCGACGCCCTCGCCGCGCTCATCCAGCTGTTCACCGCGCTCGACGTGCTCCAGCGGCGGCTGCCGCCCGGATCCCACGTGCAGGGCATCGTCACCGAGGGCGGGCGGGCCACCAATATCGTCCCGGACCTCGCCCAGGGACGCTTCGGGCTGCGGGCGGCGACCACGGTCGCGCTGGAGGGGCTCGTGAGCGAACTGGGCCGCTGTGCCGACGGGATCGCGACCGCGACCGGCACGCGGGCGGAGGTGGCGCGCGTCGGCACGGGCTACCAGCACTTCCGCGACAACGAGGTGCTCTCCGAGCGGTTCGCCCGGCACCTCGCCCGCGCGGGCATCACCGCGGGGCCGCCGGAGCCGGGGGTGTACCTGGGGTCCTCCGACATGGGGGACGTGAGCACCGTGGTCCCGGCCATCCACCCGTTCGTCGCCATCACGGGTCCGGAAGGGGCCGATCACACCCCGGAGTTCGCCCGGGCCGCAGCGAGCGAGCAGGGGCGCCGGGCGATGCTGGCGTCCGCCCGTGCCCTGGCGTGCACCGCCGCCGATGTCCTGCTGGAGCCGGGCCTGTGCGAACGGTCCTGGGCCCGCTGGCGGGAGAAGGCCGCCGCGGGGCTGTGAGAGACGGCGCGCCCGGCCGGGCGGGGTCCGCGGCGGGAGGCGATCCGGACCGAGGACGGCCGTCGGCTCAGAGCAGCTCTCCGGCGACCTTCAGGTCCGCCACCAGGCCGGCGTACCGCGCGGCCCGGTCGGCGTCACCACCGCGCAGCACGGCCGAGGGGTGGATGGTCGCCACGAGCAGACTTTCACCGGACGGGCCCCCGGCGAGCGGAGGCAGCGGCAGCACCGTGCCCCGCTGCGAGGTCACCCGGAACGACGAGCCGAGCAGGGACTTGCCCGCCGAGGCGCCGAGGGCGACGACCACTTCGGGGTCGACCAGCTCCAGTTCGGCGGCCAGCCACGGCCGGCAGGCGCTGATCTCGCGCAGGCTCGGCGGCTTGTGGATGCGGCGTTTCCCCCGTGCCGCCTGCTCGAACTTGAAGTGCTTGACGGCGTTGGTGACATAGGCGTGGGCGGGGTCGATGCCGGCTTCCTCCAGGGCCCGGTCCAGCAGTTTCCCGGCCGGGCCGACGAACGGCTTCCCCTGCCGGTCCTCCTGGTCCCCGGGCTGTTCCCCCACCAGCATCACGCGTGCGCGGGTGCTGCCCGAGCCGAAGACTGTTCGGGTCGCGTCCTGGTGGAGGGGGCACCCGCGGCAGCCGGCGGCCGCTTCCCGCAGGGCGGGCAGACCGCCGCCGGAGGGCAGGAAGGGGCCGGCGTCGTAGTCGGACGGGCCGTGCGGCACAGCTCCTCCAGAAAACGGCTCCGGGCGGCGGGCGCCGCACCGGTCCAGTGTCACTCGGCGGGACCGACGGCGCTTCCGCAGCCGCGTCTCGGCCAAGCCACGGCAGCGGGGGGCGGTGTCGCCGGCCCCGTCCCCGCGTGCCGCGCCCGTACCCGGGCGCCGGAGGGCTCGTCCGGCGCCCGGGCCGTGCGTCAGGCCGCGGCGCTCAGCGCTTCCGGGCGAGCGGGAGCCGAGGCGGGCAGGGGCCCGGCGGATTCCGGCACGACGGCCGCGGAGGCACCCCGCCGGCGGTGGAGCAGCGCTCCGGCCCCGACCGCCCCGGCGATGATCAGCCCACCCGCGGCCAGGGTGCCGCGCGCGCCGGCCAGCTCCATCAGCAGGCCCAGCAAGGGCGGTCCCATGAGACCCCAGACGGTGCTCGCGCTGCGCCACACGCCCAGGACCCGGCCCCGCATGTGGGCCGGCGGGTCGGTCTGCAGCACGGTGGTGCCCGCGGTGTCGGAGACCGACTCCACCACGGCCATGGGCAGCACCATGATCAGCAGGATGGCGAGGGAGGGGGAGAAGCCGGCCACCACCTGCAGCAGACCTCCGGCGGCGGCCAGCGCGCCGACCAGGCGCACCGAGGGGCTGCGCAGCCGGGCCGCGAGGACCGCGCCGACCATGCCGCCGACGGCCAGCACGGTGGAGACCGTGCCGAACGCCGCCGCCCCGGCCTGCAGCGGGCCGGTGACCAGCACGGCCAGGGTCAGGCCGTAGTTGCGTCCGAAGACCGCGCTCAGGCCCGTGATCCCGGCCAGGGCCACCAGGCGCGGCCGGCGCGCGAAGAACGCCAGGCCCTCGCGGGCGCTGCCGGGCCGGTGCCGGCCGGCCGCCGGGGCGGGCCGCGGGCCCGAGGGGGCGCGCAGCGCCGCCTGGACGGGGCGCAGGAAGGGGATGACGGCGGCGACGAAGAGGAAGGACACGCCGTTGGCCGCGTAGGCGGACGCCGTGCCGAGGAAGGCCACCGCCACCCCGGCCAGGGCGGTGCCCGCGAGCCGGCCGACGCTGTGGACCAGCGAGCCCACCGCGATGGCCGACGGCACGTCCTCGGTGGGCACGAGGTCGTTGCCCAGCAGGGCGCACGCCGGCCCGTCGACGGTGGCGATGAGACCGGTCACGGCGGCCAGGCCCATCAGGATGCCCACGTTGAGCTCGCCGAAGGCCACCAGCGCGGCCGTGGTGAACGCGACGAGGCCGAGCGCGGCCTGGCTGACGGCCGCGGTGACCTTGCGGGGCCAGCGGTCGACGACGGCACCGCCGAACATCCCCACCAGCAGGCCGGGCGCGGCCTGTACGGACAGCGACAGACCCGTGGCGGCGGCGGAGCCGGTGATCTGCAGCACCAGGAGGTTCTGCACGGTCAGCTGCATCCAGGTGCCCGCGTTGGAGACGAGGTTGGCGACCGACCACCAGCGCATGCTGCGGTGGCGCAGGGAGCGCCAGGGGGCGTGGTCGCCGCCCGGCCCGCGGCGGCGGGGGGAGCGGGGCGGACGGAGGCGGGGCAGCCGGCGGCCGGCCGGAGCGGCCGACGGCACGGCGGCGGGCCGCACGGGGGCAGGGGCGGAAGAAGGCACAGCGGAGGTCTTCGTGAAGAGCCCATCAGGCTCGGAAGGCGGATGCGGGACGCGCACGGGGCGCCGGCCGCGTTGCGCGGGGCCCTGGCGGAGAGCGGTACGCCTCCCGGCACCCGGACCGCGCACACGAGGCGGGCCCTGCCGTTCAGCGACGTCCCATGGTGGCAGACGGCGCTGCCCGGTCACCGCCGCACACGGCACGAGCGGGTGCGTCCGGCCGCCCGGCCCCTTGCGGCGCAAGGGATCGGGCCGAGTGGGTGGGGTTCCTCACACGGGTGGCGCGGCCGCTCGGAGCGGCGCGCCCCGCCGGGCCCGCGGCGGCGCACCATGGACCCCGCACGGGCGGCACCCGCCGCCCGGCACCGCATCACCAGGGGCCAGGAGGATCAGCCCACGAGGAAAGGATGGAGAACATGAACGGGCCGTCCACCGCACCCGTCGCGGTGATCACCGGGGCGGACTCGGGCATCGGCCGCGCCACGGCCGTGCGCCTGGCCGCGCACGGCATGGACATCGGCATCACCTGGCACGTCGACCACGAGGGCGCCCGGGCCACGGCCGCCGAGGTGCGCGCCCTGGGGCGGCGCGCCGCGCTCACCCGCATGGACCTCACCCTGCTGCCGGACGCCGCCGACGCCGTCGACCGGCTCGCCGGGGAGCTGGGCCGGATCGACGTCCTGGTCAACAACGCCGGCACCGGCACCGCCACGCCCTTCCTCGACCTCACCCACGACACCGTGCGCCAGGTGATCGACGTCGACCTCATCGGCCCGCTGCTGTGCGCGCAGCGCGCCGCCCGCCGCATGATCGACCAGGGGAGCGGCGGCAGGATCGTCAACGTCACCAGCGTCCACGAACACCAGCCACGGGTGGGGGCCGCGCCCTACTGCGCGGCCAAGGGCGGCCTCGGACTGCTCACCCAGGTCATGGCGCTGGAACTCGCCGAGCACGCGATCAACGTCAACGCCGTCGCCCCCGGCGAGATCGCCACCCCCATGACCGGGCAGGAGGACACCGACGTCCGCACCGAGCGCCGGCCCGGCGTGCCGCTGGGCCGGCCGGGCGACGCCCGTGAGGTGGCCGCGGTCATCGCCTTCCTCGCGGGCCCGGAGGCCGGCTATGTCACCGGTGCCTCGTGGAGCGTGGACGGGGGAATGCTGCGCATGGGCCCGCAGGCCGGCTCGCACCTGCGGGACGACTCCTGGCGCCGGCCCTGAAGCCGCCCCGGCCTGACGGCGCGACGGGCCCGCCGTAAGCCGGGGCGGTGTCCGGAGCGCGCTGCCGGCCCCCGCGCGGCCGCGCCCGCCCGTCAGGCGCCCCGCGGGCGCCCGTCGGCCTCGTCCTCCGCTCGCTGCTCCTGCCCCTCCTGCCCCTCCTGCCCCTCCTGCCACGCCTCCGGTTCCCGCTCCCCGGGGCCGGGGGTGACGTGCAGCGCGGCTTCCTCCGCCGAGGCGGCCCCGCCGTCGACGCCGACATCCCTGGCGACCACGTCGTTCGCGCGGCGCGGGAGCCCGTCGTCCGCCGCCACGACCCGCCCCGCGCGGGCGTCGCCGGCCTCCTCGTCCACGGCCTCGCCGTTGGTGCCCACCTGGTCGCCGATGCCGTCGCCCTCGGGCGGCGCGACGTCCGGTTCCTCCTCGGCCAGGCGCTGGTCCAGGCTCTCGCCCTCCCGCTGCTCCCGCGCCGTCGTGCCGTGGTGCTCCGCGGCCAGGGGTTTCTCCGGCGGCGAGTAGCCCTCGTCGAGGGTCTCGTCGAGCCCGTCCCCGTCCAGCGCGTTCTCCAGGTCGAGGTCGTCGGGGTTGTCGCGGGTGTCGGAGCCGGTCGGCTGGTAGACCTCGTCACCCATCGCCTCGTCGGACATCACGTGCTCTCCTCTCCTCGGGGCGGGAAACGGCCGTGCCGCTTCGCGGACGGCCTCCGCGGGGCATGGCCTGTCCAGCGTGCGCCGCCCCTGGACGTCCGGCCGTCCGGCGATGCCGTACAGGTGACCCGCGCCGGACGCGCCCGTGCCGCCCGCGGCCGGGACATCCCGCTGCCCCGGCGCGGCCGAGCACCACCGTTTCCGCTCCTCAGTACGGCTTCCCGCCACTCTGCGGACGAAACGGTATGAATGCGGATGACTCGGTCCGTCGTCGTGGTGTGAGCAGCGCCCGCCGCGGCGCTGGTGCTTCGTGTGCCCGCGCGGCGCCCGGTGGAACGCGGGGGACATGGAACGAGGGGCACGCGGGGGAGTGGTGGGAAGCCGACCGGCCTTGCCTTCCGCCCCGCGCCGGAGCTCCGCCTCCTGTTCGGCCGGCGGGAGACGGGAGGCCGCCGTCCGTCACTGGGCCAAGTGGGGATTTACGGCTGTTCATACCGAATGCGGCTGATTTGTTCGGGTACTGGGAGGCTCCGCCCCGGTTCCGTTCCGGGCGGCGGCCGGTGAGGCCGACACCCCAGAAGGAGAGATTCCCATGGCCGAGACCAACCCCATCGAGCTCCAGAAGGCCCTCAAGGGCGCGCCCTACCCCGCCGACCGGGACAAGCTCGTCGCCGTCGCCAAGAAGAACAAGGCGGGCAGCGACATGGTGGAGAAGATCTCCCACCTCGACCAGAAGAGCTTCGAGAGCCCCGCGGACGTGCAGAAGGCCGTCTTCGGCACGCAGTAATACCCACCGGCCACCCTCCAGGAAGGAGCCCACATGGCCACCACCACCGCTCCCCGGTGGGAGCACGCGGTCGTCACCGGCGGGGCCGGCTTCGTCGGCTCGCACCTGTGCACCGCCCTGGTCGACCAGGGGACCGCCGTCACCTGCGTCGACGACTTCTGCACCGGGTCCCGCCAGAACGTGGCCCACCTGGAGGGCCGGCCGGGCTTCACCCTCCTGCAGGCCGACATCACCGAGCCGTTCGAGACCGAACCCGCCGACCTCGTCCTGCACTTCGCGTCCCCGGCCTCGCCCGCCGACTATCTGCGGCTGCCCCTGCACACCCTGGAGACCGGCAGCCTGGGCACCCGCAACACCCTCGCCCTCGCCCGCCGCCACGAGGCCCGCTTCGTGCTCGCGTCGACCTCCGAGGTCTACGGCGACCCCCAGCAGCACCCGCAGAGCGAGAGCTACTGGGGCAATGTCAACCCGGTGGGCCCACGCAGCGTGTACGACGAGGCCAAGCGCTTCGCCGAGGCCCTGACCACCGCCGAGGCTGCCGGACACGGCACCAACACCGGCATCGTGCGGCTCTTCAACACCTACGGGCCGCGCATGCGCGGCCACGACGGCCGCGCCGTGCCCACCTTCATCCGCCAGGCCCTGGCCGGGGAACCGCTGACCGTCACCGGGGACGGGCGCCAGACCCGGTCGCTGGCCTACGTCGACGACACCGTCCGCGGCATCCTCGCCATGGCCGCGTCCGACCTGCGCGGCCCGGTCAACCTCGGCAACCCCACCGAGATCACCATGCTCGAACTCGCCCGCACGGTCATCGAGCTCACCGGCTCGTCCTCCACCGTCCGCTTCATCGACCGGCCCACCGACGACCCGGCCGTGCGCTGCCCGGACATCACCCTGGCCCGCGGCAAGCTCCAGTGGGAGCCGCGCGTCCCGGCCGCCGAGGGGCTCGCCCGGGCCATCAGCTGGTTCCGAGCCCAGCAGACGGCCTGACACCACTCCCTCCCCCCATCACCCCCCCCATCACCCCCCCATCACCCCCCCCCGTCACCCCTCGTCGCCCCTTGCCCCTCCCGCCCCGCCGGCCGGCCACGAAAGGGCCCCACCCCATGCGCATCCTCGGCATCAACGCCCTCTTCCACGACCCCGCCGCCGCCCTGGTGATCGACGGCGTGACTGTCGCCGCCGCCGAGGAGGAACGCTTCTCCCGGCGCAAGCACGGCAAACGGCCGGTGCCCTTCTCCGCCTGGGAAATGCCCGGCCAGGCCGCCGCCTGGTGCCTGAGCCAGGCCGGCCTGCGCCCCGCGGACCTCGACGCCGTCGCCTACTCCTTCGACCCCCGCCTCGCCCGCCCGGCCGACGCCATGGGACTGCACGACCCCTGGGACCACCTGCGCCTGACCTACGCCCATGAGGCCCCCGGCTTCCTGAGCGAGGTCCTGCCCGGCCTCGACCCCGCCCTCGTGCGGTTCGTCCCGCACCACATGGCCCACGCCGCCTCCAGCGCCTACGCGGCCCCCGGCGCCGAGAACTCCTCCGTCCTCGTCCTCGACGGCCGCGGCGAAGCCACCTCCCACCTGGCCGCCCGCCGCACCGGCGACCACCTGGAACCCCTCTACGGGCAGGAACTGCCGCACTCCCTCGGCCTGGTCTACGAAGAACTCACCGAACACCTGGGCTTCCTGCGCTCCAGCGACGAGTACAAGGTGATGGCCCTGGCTTCCTACGGCACCCCGCGCCTGCTGCCCGAGCTGCGCCGGCACGTCCACCCCACCGGCGACGGCGGCTTCCGCGCCACCGGCGTGCCCTGGGCCGAGCTGTGCCCGCCGTGCCGCCCCGGCGAAGCCTGGACCCAGGCCCACGCCGACCTCGCCGCCAGCGCCCAGGCGGTGCTGGAGGAGACCCTCCTCGACCTCGCCCGCTGGCTCCACGGCCGCACCCACGACTCCGTCCTGACCCTGGCCGGGGGAGTGGCGCTCAACTGCGTCGCCAACTCCCGGCTCGCCCGCGAGGGCCCGTTCGCCCGGGTGTGGGTCCAGCCCGCCTCCGGCGACGCGGGCACCGCCCTGGGCGGCGCCCTCCTGCTGTCGGCCGGCGCCGGACACACCCCCGCCCCGCCGGCCGGCGCCGACCTCGGCCGCGGCTGGTCCGACGCGGAACTCGAAGCCTGGCTCAAGACGGCCCAGGTCCCCTTCGAACGGCCCCCCGACGTCGCCGAGACCGTGGCCCGGGCCCTCGCCGACGACGCGATCGTCGCCTGGTTCCAGGGCCGCGCCGAGTTCGGCCCGCGCGCCCTGGGCCACCGCTCGCTGCTCGCCCACCCGGGCCGGGTGGGCAACCTGGAACGCCTCAACGACGTGAAGGGACGCGAACAGTTCCGCCCCGTGGCCCCCATGGTCCTCGCCGACCGCGCCCCGGAGATCTTCGACGGCCCGCTGCCCAGCCCCTACATGCTCTTCGTCCACGACGTGGCCCCCCGCTGGCGGGAGCGCATCCCCGCGGTGGTGCACGTGGACGGCACCGCCCGCATCCAGACCGTCGACGCGGACACCGAACCGCTCGTCGCCCGGATGCTCACCGCCTTCGAACGGCTCACCGGGCTGCCCGTCGTCGTCAACACCAGCCTGAACACCGCCGGCCGGCCCATGGTCGACGACCCGCGCGACGCTCTGGAATGCTTCGGCTCCGCCCCCGTGGACCTGCTGGCCATGGGCCCCTTCGTGGTGCGACGCCGGGAGTTCTTCGCCTCCGGCCAGCCCGACCTCGCCACCACCACCGCCGACCCCGGGGAGCAGGGCCGCGTCCGGTGAACGACACCTCCCTCCCGCCCTCGTACGCGGTCGTCATCCCCACCCTGGGCCGCCCCAGCCTGACCGACTGCCTGCGCGCCCTGGACCGGGGCCACGGGCCGCGGCCCGCCCGGATCGTCCTCGTCGACGACCGGCCGCTCCAGGACTGCACGCCCCTGCCCGTGACCGTCCCCGCCGCCCTGCGCGACATCACCGAGGTCGTGCCCGGCCGCGCCGCCGGCCCCGCCGCCGCCCGCAACGCCGGCTGGCGGGCGGTGCCCCAGCCGTGGATCGCCTTCCTGGACGACGACGTCCTGCCCGGCCCCACCTGGGCGGCCGACCTCGCCGCCGACCTGGCCGCGGCCGACGCCGCCACCGCCGCCGTCGAGGCCCGCCTCACCGTCCCGCTGCCCGCGGACCGCCGCCCCACCGACTGGGAACGCACCACCGCGGGGCTCGCCTCCGCGCGGTGGATCACCGCCGACATGGTCTACCGGCGCACCGCGCTGGAAGAGAGCGGCGGCTTCGACGAGCGCTTTCCCCGCGCCTTCCGCGAGGACGCCGACCTCGCCCTGCGCGTCCTGGACGCCGGCTGGACCATCGCCGTCGGCACCCGCCGCACCACCCATCCCGTACGGCCCGCGGACCGCTGGGTCTCACTGCGCACCCAGGCCGGGAACGCCGACGACGTGCTGATGAACCGCCTCCACGGCCGCACCTGGTGGGCGCGGGCGGGCGCGCCCCGCGGCCGGCTGCCGCGCCACCTGGCCGTGAGCGCGGCCGGGGCGGCGGCACTGGCGGCCGCCGCGAGCCGGCGGCCCCGGACGGCGGCCGGCTGCGCGGCCCTGTGGCTGGCGGGCACCGCGGAGTTCGCCTGGGCCCGCGTGGCCCCGGGGCCGCGCACGGGGCGGGAAGTGGCCACCATGGCCGCCACCAGTCTGCTCATCCCGCCCGCCGCCGCCTTCCACTGGCTGCGCGGCCTGGCCCGCCACCGCCGCGCGGCGCGGCTCCCCGTGCCCGCGCCCCCACCGGCACCGGCCCGGCCGGACCCCGCCCCGGTGGCCGCGGCGCAGCCGTTGGCCGTGCCCGGCCTCCCTCCGGCGTTTTCCTGACGCCCCGGGGCCTCCCGGGCGCCTCGGGCGCATGGGCGCGGTGTCCCTTCCTCTGCCCCTTCCTCTGCCCCTTCCGAGCCCGCCCGCGCCGGCCTCCAGCCGCGCCGGCCTCCAGCCGCCCGGGCTTTGCTTCCGCCGGCTGCGGCTTTGCCGCAGCCGTGCCGGGCCTGCTTCCGGCCGTTCCCTGACGGCTTCGAGCGTGCGTGCCTCCGGCCGTACCGACATCTGCCGGCCGGGCCCCGCCTCGGTGCTCGCCGCGCAGCCCGCGGCCGTTCCCGGCCCCCCTTCGGCCCGTCTCTGACGCTCAGGGCTCGCGCACCCGGCCGCGTCGGCCTCCTGGTCGGGGCGGTCCGCTCCGGTGGTCGCGGCGCCGCCGCTGTCCGTCTCCAGCCTCCCGCTGCCCCCCGAGTCCCCCCCCCCGCGGACCCCCGCCCGTACCAGCGTCCCCCGGCCGGGCCCCGCTCGGGTGGCCGTGGCGCCGCCCCTGGCCGTCCCGCCCCCGGAACCTTCCCCCGCCCCGCCCGCACCGGCACCCCACCCGACCAGCCCCGCCCCCGCGGCCGCCGTGCTTCCCGCGGTCGTCCTCCGTCGCCCCCGGCCTTCCCTGCGCGTTCCGCGCCCGGTTCCCCGGGCGGGCGCCCCACCCACGCCACGGGCAGTCACCCACCCGTTTCCCCGGCGCGCTCCCCGGCCGGAGACCCCCACCCGATGCCGCCGTCCACCCGGTCACCGTCCCTGGTCGCCACATGTAACCAATTTGCCCTGTTTTAGTAGTCGCTCGCCGGGTTACCCAGGGTGCGTGCTCATTACCCCCGCCCCCCGCGCCCGGACCGCCCCGGCCGAAGGCCCGTGGCTCTTTCCCCCCGGCCCCCCGGGCCGGCCTGCCGCCACGGCCTGCCGCACGCCGCGCCCCCCGGGCCTGCCGCACGCCGTCCTCTTCGACCGCGACGGCACCCTCATCGAAGACGTCCCCTACAACGGCGACCCCCGCCGCGTCCGCCTCATGCCCCACGCCCGCGCCGCCGTGGACACCGTCCGCTCCTGGGGCGTGCCGGTAGCGGTCGTGAGCAACCAGTCCGGCGTCGCCCGCGGCCTCCTGGACCAGCGGCAGGTCCGCGCCGTCCAGGAACGCGTCGAAGCGCTCCTGGGCCCCTTCGCCGTGTGGGCCGTCTGCCCCCACGGCCCCGACGACGGCTGCGCCTGCCGCAAGCCCGCCCCGGGACTCGTCCACGCCGTCTGCGAACGCCTGGGCACCGACCCCCGGCGGGTGGCCGTCATCGGCGACATCGGCTCCGACCTCGCCGCCGCCCGCGCCGCCGGGGCCCGCGGGCTGCTCGTCCCCACCCCGGTCACCCGCGCCGAGGAGACCGACGCCGCCCCCGAGACGGCCCCCGACCTGCTGGCTGCGGTGCGCCTGCTGCTGCCCGGCGCCCAGGGGGCCGCATGACCACAGGCGGACACACCCTGGTGGTACGGCTCGACAGCGCGGGCGACGTGCTGCTCGCCGGGCCGGCGATCCGCGCCGCCGCGGCGGCCTCCGCCCGCACCACCCTGCTGTGCGGCCCCCAGGGCGAAGCCGCCGCCCGGCTGCTGCCGGGCCTGGACGACATCCTGGTCTACGACGCCCCCTGGGTCGGCTTCGACCCGCCCCCCGCCCGGCGGACCGACATCAACGCCCTGCTGGGGACGCTCACCGCCCGCCGCTTCGACCGCGCCCTCATCCTCACCTCGTACCACCAGAGCCCGCTGCCGGCCGCCCTCCTGCTCAGAATGGCCCAGGTGCCCTGGATCGCCGCGGACAGCGAGGACTACCCCGGCTCCCTCCTGGACCTGCGCCACCACCGCGCGCCGGACCGCCACGAAGCCCGCGCCGCCCTCGACCTCGCCGAAGCGGCCGGCATGCGCCTGCCCCCCGGCGACACCGGCGGCCTGCGCGTGTCCTGCGCGAGCGCGGCCCCCCACCTGACGGGCACCGACCCGTACCTGGTCGTCCACCCCGGGGCCGCCGTACCGGCCCGCGCCTGGAGCGCCCACCGCGCCACCCGCGCGGTCGCCGCCCTGGCCGCCGCCGGGCACCGCGTCGTCGTCACCGGCGGCACGGCCGAACGCGAGCTCACCCGGACCGTCGCCGGCCGGCACGCCCTCGACCTCGGCGGACGGACCGCCCTGCCCGAACTCGCCGCCGTCCTCACCGCCGCGAGCACCGTCGTCACCGGCAACACCGGCCCCGCCCACCTCGCCGCCGCCGTCGCCACCCCCGTCGTGTGCCTCTTCGCCCCCGTCGTGCCGGCCGACCGCTGGGCCCCCTACCAGGTGCCCCACGTCCTCCTCGGACACCAGGACGCCCCGTGCGCCGGCAGCAGGGCCCGCACCTGCCCGGTCCCCGGCCACCCCTGCCTCGACGCGGTGACCGACACCGAGCTCCTCACCGCCGTGGACACACTGCTCAGCCGCAGCCGCGGCTCCGACCAGGAGGTCACCGTATGAACATTCTGCTGTGGCACGTGCACGGCTCGTGGACCACCGCCTTCGTCCAGGGCCCCCACACCTACCTCGTCCCCGTCACCGAGGACCGCGGCCCCGACGGGCTGGGCCGGGCCCGTACCTACTCCTGGCCCGACTCCGTCCGCGAACTGACCCCCGACCAGCTCCGGGACGCCCCCCTCGACCTCGTCCTCCTCCAGCGCCCGCACGAGGAGGAGCTGGCCGCACGCTGGCTCGGCGGCCGCCGCCCCGGCCGCGACATACCGGCCGTCTACCTCGAACACAACGCCCCCGGCGGCAACGTGCCCGACACCCCCCACCCCTGCGCGGACCGCGGCGACCTGACGCTCGTTCACGTCACCCACTTCAACCGCCTCTTCTGGGACAACGGCACCACCCGCACCGAAGTGATCGAGCACGGCATCGTCGACCCCGGCCACCTCTACACCGGCGACCTGCCCCGGGCCGCCGTCGTCGTCAACGAACCCCTGCGCCGCGGCCGCACCACCGGCACGGACCTGCTGCCCGCCCTCAGCGAAGCCGCCCCCCTCGACATCTTCGGCATGCGCACCGAAGGTCTCGCCCGCCACCTCGGCCTGGCACCCGACCGGTGCGCCACCGCCGACCTGCCGCAGAGCGAGCTGCACGCCGCCATGGCCCGGCGCCGCCTGTACCTGCACCCCGTGCGCTGGACGTCCCTGGGCCTGTCCCTGCTCGAAGCCATGCACCTGGGCATGCCCGTCGCCGCCCTCGCCACCACCGAGGCCACCGAAGCCGTCCCCCCGGGCACCGGCACCCTCTCCACCCGACCCCGGGCCCTCGCCGACGCCGCCCGCCACTACCTGAGGAACCCCGCGGCCGCCGCGGAGGACGGCGCCCGCGCCCGCGACGCGGCCCTGGCCCGCTACGGACTCAAGCGCTTCCTCGACGACTGGGAAGCCGTACTGGAGGAGGCGCTCCGCCGATGACCGCCCCCCGCCCCGGCCGGACCGTCGCCCTGGTCTCCGAACACGCCAGCCCCCTCGCCGTCCTGGGCGGCGTCGACGCCGGCGGCCAGAACGTCCACGTCGCCCACCTGGCCGCGGCCCTCGCCGACCGCGGCCACCACGTCACCGTCTACACCCGCCAGGACGCCGCCCACCTGCCCGCGCGGGTGCCGCTGCGCCCGGGCGTCGACGTCCGCCACGTCCCGGCCGGCCCACCGCACCACGTGCCCAAGGACCAGCTCCTGCCCCACATGGAGCAGTTCGGCCGGTTCCTGATCAAGGAATGGGCCCAGCGGCCGCCCGACATCGTCCACTCCCACTTCTGGATGTCCGGCGTCGCCGCCCTCGCCGCGGCCCGGGAGCTCTCCCTGCCCCTGGTGCACACCTATCACGCCCTGGGCACCGTTAAGCGCCGCCACCAGCGCGAGGAGGACACCAGCCCACCGGACCGCATCGCCCTGGAACGCGCGGTCGGCGAAGGCTGCGACCGCATCATCGCCACCTGCCGCGACGAGGTTCGCGAACTGGCCGCCATGGGCATCCCCGAGCACCGCACCGCCATCGTCCCCTGCGGTGTGGACCCCACCGTCTTCAGCCCCTACGGCCCCATTGCCCCCCGCAGCCGGCGCCGCCACCGCCTGCTCCAGATCGGCCGGCTCGTCCGTCGCAAAGGCGCCGCGCTCTCGGTCACCGCCCTCACCGCCCTGCCCGGCACCGAACTCCTCATCGCCGGCGGCCCCCCGCCCCACCAGCTCCACCAGGACCCCGAAGTCCGCCGGCTGCGCGAGATGGCCCGCCGCGCAGGGGTGGCCGACCGCGTCCGCTTCACCGGCGGACTGCCCCGCGAGAGCGTCCCCGCCCTGCTGCGCAGCGCCGACGTGGTGCTCTGCCCCGCCGACTACGAGCCCTTCGGCATCGTGCCCCTGGAAGCCATGGGCTGCGGCACCCCCGTCGTCGCCACCGCCACCGGCGGCCACCTCGACACCGTCGCCGACCCGGCCACCGGACGGCTGTTCGCCCCCGGCGACCCCGGCGCACTGGCCGAGGCCGTCGCCGCGCTCCTGGCCGACCCCGCCCGGCGCGCCGCCTGCAGCGTCGCCGGCCGCCGCCGGGTCCTGGCCCGCTACGGCTGGGACCGGGTGGCCGCCGCCACCCAGGACGTCTACGACGACGTCCTGGCCCGGCGCCCGGCCGCGACGGGAGCGCACTGACCCCCGGCCGCCGCCCGGGTTCCACGACCGCAACAGGTGAAGCACAGGCGAAGGAGGCAAGGGCCGCCCCGGCCACCACCGGACGGGCCCCACCCACCATGACCGACTCCCTGCACGCCGCACACGCCCACTGCCAGTCCCTGCTCGACGCCGTCGGCCACCTCCGCCGGCGCGGCCTGGGCCGGCTCACCGAATGGGGCGACCACCTCGCCGCCGTCCTCCACCTCGGCGGCCGCCTCCTGGCCGCCGGCAACGGCGGCAGCGCCGCCCAGGCCCAGCACCTGACCGCCGAACTCGTCGGCCGCTACCGCACCGAGCGCCCCGCCTACTCCGCGATCGCCCTGCACGCCGAGACCTCCACCCTCACCGCCATCGGCAACGACTACGGCTTCGAGGAGCTCTACGCCCGCCAGGTGACCGCCCACGGCAGACCCGGCGACGTCCTGATGCTGATGTCCACCTCCGGCCGCAGCCCCAACCTGCTGGCCGCCGCCGACACCGGCCGCGCCGCCGGCCTGCGGGTCTGGGCCATGACCGGCCCCCGCCCCAACCCGCTGGCCGACCGCGCCGACGACTCCCTGTGCATCGAAGCGGACAACACCGCCACCGTGCAGGAAGCCCACCTGGTGGCCCTGCACCTGCTGTGCGAGTCCTTCGACGCCGCGGCCCGCGCCACCCCCCGCCTGCCGGCCACCGCCCCGCTCCCCGGCCTCACCACCGGAGCACCCCCGCCCGCCGCGCCCGGCCCCGGAGTCCCGGCCGGCTCAAGGGAGACACCGTGAACACGCACCCCCACCAGCACGCCGGCAGGAACACCGGCGGACAGCAGCCCCTCCTCGTCGTCGGCGACACCCTCCTGGACCAGGACATCGACGGCGAGGCCACCCGCCTGGCCCCCGACGCCCCCGCACCCGTCGTGGACGTCCGCCACCACCGCAGCCACCCCGGCGGCGCCGGCCTCGCCGCCGCCCTCGCCGCCCGCGACGGCCGCACGGTCGTGCTGGTCACCGCCCTCGGCGACGACCGGGCCAGCGACACCGTCCGCCGGGCCCTGGCCGGCCGCGTCCACCTCGTGGAGCTCTCCCTCGACGGCACCCTGCCCGTCAAGACCCGCGTCCGCGCCGGCGACCGCCCCCTCGTCCGCATCGACGACGGCGGCGGCACCCCCGGTGAGCCCGGCGACGCCGTGCGGGAGGCGTTCGAGGAGGCCGGCGCCGTCCTCGTCGCCGACTACGGCCGCGGCACCGCCCGCGCCGTCCGCGACCACCTGGAGTCCGTCGCCCGGCGGGCACCGGTCCTGTGGGACCCCCACCCCCGGGGCGACACCCCCGTCCCCGACGTCCGGCTGGCCACCCCCAACGCCGCCGAGGCCCGCGCCCTGGCACCCGCCACCACCCCGCCCACCACCGGCGACTCCCTGCGCGCCCACGCCCTGCGCGGTGCCCGGCTCGCCGCACACTGGCAGGCCGCGGCCGTCGCCGTCACCCTCGGCGAACGCGGTGCGATCCTCACCCGCAACGGCACCGACAGCCCCATGCTCGTGCCGCCCCCGCACCCGGCCACCGGCGACCCCTGCGGCGCCGGCGACTGCTTCGCCGCCGTCGCCGCCGCCGCGCTGGGCGACGGCGCCCTCCCCGAGGAAGCCGTCCAGCGGGCGGTCGCCGAAGCGGCCGCCTTCGTCGCCGCGGGCGGCGCCGGCGACCACCGCCTGTGGGACCCCCAGGGCCCCCCGCCCCCGCCCGCCCACCACCCCCACGACCCCTTCACCCTCGCCGCGGCCGTCCGCGCCCGCGGCGGCACCGTCGTCGCCACCGGCGGCTGCTTCGACCTCCTGCACGCCGGCCACGTCGGCCTCCTGGAAAGCGCCCGCCGCATCGGCGACTGCCTCATCGTCTGCCTCAACTCCGACGACTCCATCCGCCGCCTCAAAGGCCCCGGACGCCCCCTGACCCCCGAAGCCGACCGCATCCGCGTCCTGTCCGGCCTCGGCTGCGTCGACGCCGTCGCCGTCTTCCGCGAGGACACCCCCGAAACCCTGCTGCGCACCCTGCGCCCCGACGTCTGGGCCAAGGGCGGCGACTACACCGCCGAAACCCTCCCCGAAGCGGCCGCCCTGCGCGAATGGGGCGGACAGGCCGTCACCCTGCCCTACCTCGCCGGGCGCTCCACCACCGAACTCGCCCGCCGCGCCGCCCTCGCCCGCACCACCGGGACCCGCCGGTGACCCGCCACCGGCCCCGCCTGCTCGTCCTGCGCGCGCTGGGCCTCGGGGACCTCCTCACCGCCGTGCCCGCCCTGCGGGCCCTGCGCCGGGCCCACCCCGGCCACACCCTGGTCCTCGCCGCACCCGCGCGCCTGGCCGAGGCCGCCGCGGCCACCGGCGCCGTCGACCACCTGCTGCCCGCCCAAGCCCCCGGCCGGGCCGTCCCCGCCACCCTGAACTGGACCGGCCCGCCCCCCGACCTCGCCGTGGACCTGCACGGCAACGGCCCGCCCAGCCACCTCCTGCTGCACGCCCTGGGCCCCCGCCGCCTCTACGCCTACGCCCACCCCGGCACCCCCCGGCTCCCCGGCCCCTCCTGGCGCGAGGACGAGCACGAACGGGCCCGCTGGTGCAGGCTCCTGCGCTGGTACGGCATCCCGGCCGACCCAGGCGACCTGCGCATCCCCCCGCCCGAGACCCCCTCGCCCGCCCCCGGCGCCGTCGTCGTCCACCCCGGCGCGGACGCCCCGGCCCGCCGCTGGCCCCCCGGACACTTCGCCACCGTGGCCCGCGCCCTGCACCGCGCCGGACACCGCGTCGTCCTCACCGCGGGCGCCGGCGAAGGCCCCCTGGCCCACCGGATCGCCGCGGAAGCGGGCCTGCCCGCCTCCGCCGTCCTCGGCGGCACCACCGACCTGCCCTTCCCGCGCCTGGCCGCCCTCGTCGCCCACGCCCGCGCCGTCATCGTCGGCGACACCGGCCTCGCCCACCTCGCCACCGCCCTGGACACCCCCTCCGTCATCCTCTTCGGCCCCGTCGCCCCCCGCCTGTGGGGACCACCGGACAGCCCCCGCCACCACGTGCTGTGGCACCCCGGGCCCGACGACACCGCCCGGCCCGGCGACGCCCACGGCCCCGTCCCCGACCCCCGGCTGCTGCGCGTCACCCCCCAGGAGGTCCTCACCGCCGTCGGCCGGCTGCCCGCGCCCCACCCCGCCGCCGAGCCCGTGTCATGACGCCCGCCCGCCCCGCCGCCCGGACCGGCGTCGTCGTCATCACCCGCGACCGCCGCGAGCGCCTCCTGCACACCCTCGACCGGCTCGCCGCCCTGCCCGAGCGCCCACCCGTCGCCGTCGTCGACAACGCCTCCACCGACGGCACCGCCGAGGCCGTCCGCGCCCGCCACCCCGCCGTCACCCTGCTCACCCCGGGCCGCAACCTCGGCGCCCCCGGCCGCAACCTCGGCGCCGCCGCCCTGACCACCCCCTACGTGGCCTTCGCCGACGACGACTCCTGGTGGGAAGCCGGCGCCCTGACCCGCGCCGCCCGCCTCTTCGACACCCACCCCCGCCTCGCCCTGATCGCCGCAGCCACCCGCGTCGGCCCGTCCGGCCGCCCCGACCCCCTCAACCAGGTGCTGGCCACCTCACCCCTGGGCCGGGCCCCCGACCTGCCCGGCCCCTCCGTCCTGGGCTTCCTCGCGTGCGCCGCCGTCGTCCGCCGCGAAGCCTTCCTGGCCGCCGGCGGCTTCGACGCCCTCCTGCACTTCGGCGGCGAGGAAACCCTCCTCGCCCTCGACCTGGCCGCCGCCGGCTGGGGCCTGGCCCACTGCCCCCAGGTCATCGCACGGCACGACCCCGACCCCGGCCCCCGCACCGGGCGCACCGCCCGGATCCTGCGCAACGAACTCCTCACCGCCTGGCTGCGCCGCCCCCTGCCGCACGCCCTGGCCCGCACCTGGGCCCTGGCCCGCGCCTGCCCCGCCGACCGCGACGCCCGCACCGCCCTGGCCGGCACCGCCCGCCGCCTGCCCACGGCCCTCACCCGCCGCCGTCTCCTGCCGCCCGCCGTCGAACACGACCTCAGAACCCTGGAAGCCCCGCCCGCCGCCCCGCCGCGGCCCCCCACGTCCCCGCCCGCACCGCACGACCGCGTCACACCCAGGGAGAGCAGCCGTGACTGACCCCCGCACCACCGTCGTCGTCATCACCCACAACCGGCGCGACGAACTCCTGCACACCCTCGACCGGCTCGCCGCCCTGCCCGAGCGCCCACCCGTGACCGTCGTCGACAACGCCTCCACCGACGGCACCGCCGAGGCCGTCCGGGCCCGTCACCCCGCCGTCACCCTGCTCACCCCGGGCCGCAACCTCGGCGCCACCGGCCGCAACCTCGCCGCCCGCCTGGTCACCACCCCCTACCTCGCCTTCTGCGACGACGACTCCTGGTGGGAAGCCGGCGCCCTCACCGGCGCCGCCGACCTCCTCCAGGCCCACCCCCGCCTCGCCGCCGTCACCGCCCGCATCCTCGTCCACCCCACCACCGGCGAAGCACCCTTCGAGGACCCCATCGTCACCGAACTGCGCCACTCACCCCTGCCACGCCCCCCGTGGCTGCCCACCCCCGCCCTCGGCTCCTTCCTCGCCGCCGCCACCGTCCTGCGCACCGACGCCTTCCGCGCCGCCGGCGGCTTCTCCCCGCGCCTGTGGCTCGGCGGCGAGGAAGAACTCCTGGCCGCCGACCTCGCCGCCCACGGCTGGTGGCTCACCTACGCCGACCACCTGACCGCCCACCACCGCCCCTCGCCCCACCGCGACACCCGCCTGCGCCGCCGCCACGGCATCCGCAACACCCTGTGGTTCACCTGGCTGCGCCGCCCCGCCCCCGCCGCCCTGCGCCGCACCGCCCACCTCGTCCGCACGGTGCCCCGCGACGTCACCTCCGCACGCGCCTTCGCCGAAGCCGCCGCCGGCATCCCCTGGGTCCTGCGCGAACGCCGCCCCCTGCCCCGGCCCGTCGAGGACCGGCTGCGCCTGCTCGAAGCCCCCCAGAAGACCTCCACCGCCCGCCGCTATGTCGGCTGACGCCCCCACCGCCGGGCCCCGCGTGCTGCTCACCGGCTGGTTCAGCTTCCTGCACGGCGAAGTCACCGCCGGCGACATGCTCGCCGCCCAGGCCGTACAGAACACCCTGCGCCGGGCCTGCGTCGCCCACGACACCGCCTGGTCCCCGGTCTTCGCCCCCCACGCCCTGCACCTGGAGGACGCCGACCCCGACCGCTACACCCACCTGGTCTTCACCTGCGGCCCCCTGCACTCCCACCCGGCCCCCGACGGCTCCAGCCCTCTGCTCGACCTGCACACCCGCTTCGCCCGGTGCCGCCGCATCGCCGTCGGCGTCTCCGTCCCCGATCCGGCCGACCCGGCCGCCACCCTCTTCGACGACCTCCTGCACCGGGACACCGCCGGCCGGCCCCCCACCGTCGACCTCAGCCTCCACGCGCCCCCGCCCGCCGGCCGCCCGCTGGTGGGCGTCATCCTCACCCACGGGCAGGACGAATACGGGCCGCTGCGCCGGCACACCGCCGTCACCCGCGCCCTGACGGACTGGCTCCCCACCACCGAAGCGGCCCGCCTGCCCCTGGACACCCGCCTCGACACCCGCGACTGGCGCCTCCCGGCGACCCCCGACGAACTGCACACCCTCCTGGCCCGCCTCGACGCCGTGGTCACCACCCGGCTGCACGGCATGGTCCTCGCCCTGCGCGCCGGGGTGCCCGCGCTGGCCGTCGACCCCGTCGCCGGCGGAGCGAAAGTCACCGCACAGGCCGCCGCCCTGGGCTGGCCGGCCGTCCTGCCCTGCGACGGCGCCCACCCCCACCACCTGGACCGGCTGCTGCGCTGGTGCCTCTCCCCGCAGGGCCGCCGCCGCGCCGCCTCCTGCGCGGCCCGCGCCGCCGGCGCCACGGTTCTGGACGATCTCCTGCGCCGCCTGGAACCGGCCCCCGCCCACCCCACCGCACCGGCGGCCGGGTGAAGCCGGGGCGCCGCCACCGGGCGTCGCCACCGATCCGCGCGCACTGCGGCGAGGATCGGCCCTATCGGGCCGGTACCACGTCGAACATCCCGCAACACGACCGAGAAGAGGACGAGAGATGACCACAGCTCGCGAAATCATGACCGAAGGCGCCGAATGTGTGGGCGCCCAGGAGAGCGTGCTGGACGCCGCGCGGAAGATGACTCAGCTCGGCGTGGGAGCACTGCCCATCTGCGGCACCGACGACAAGCTCAAAGGCGTGCTCACCGACCGGGACGTGGTGGTGAAGGTCCTGGGCGCCGGCAAGGACCCCGCCGCCGTGAAGGCGGGCGAACTCGCCCAGGGCGAAGCCGTCACCATCGGCGCCGACGACGACGCCGGCGAGATCCTGCGCACGATGGGCGCGCACAAGGTGCGCCGGCTGCCGGTCATCGACGGCCACCGCCTGGTGGGCATGGTCGCCCTGGCCGATGTGGCCCGGGCACTGCCGGACCGTCAGGTGGGCGACCTGCTCGAAGCCCTCTCCAGCGACTGACCGCCCCGCCCTCCCCGCTCTCCCGCCCCACCCGGTCCCACCGGGGGGGAGCGGGGAGGGGCGGGGGAGCGAGTGGCGGATGGGCACCGCAAGGTCACGGCAGGGGGGTGCCGCCCGTGGCGTTGAGGATCTCGGCGGTGATGTAACTCGCTTCCTGCGAGGCGAGGTAGACATAGGCCGGTGCCATTTCGGCGGGCTGGGCCGCCCGGCCCATCGGACTCTGCTTCCCGAATTCGGAGGTTTCCGGCAGAGTCGCGGGGATGAGGGGGGTCCACACGGGCCCGGGCGCGACGGCGTTGACGCGGATGCCCCGTTCGGCGAGCTGCCCGGCCAGCCCCTGGGTGAAGGTGGCGATCGCACCCTTGGTGGTGGCGTAGTCCAGCAGGTGAGGGCTGGGTTTGTACGCCTGCACGGACGTGGTGTTGATGATGCTGCCGCCTTCGGGAATATGCGGCAGGGCGGCCTTGCAGAGCCAGAACATCGCGTACACATTGGTGCGCATCACCCGGTCGAACTGCTCGGTGGTGATCGCTTCGATCCCGTCGGGCTGGGACATCTGGTAGGCGGCGTTGTTCACCAGCACGTCGATGCGGCCGAACTCCCGCACGGCCCGGTCCACCACCCGGTGGCACTCGCCTTCCTCGCGCAGGTCGCACGGCAGGGCCACCGCCCGGCAGCCGGCCGCCTCGACCAGTCGCGACGTCTCGTGCGCGTCGTCCTCCTCCTCGGGCAGATGGGTGAACAGCACGTCCGCACCCTCCCGGGCGAACGCCAGCGCCACCGCCCGCCCGATGCCCGAGTCACCACCGGTCACCACGGCCCGGCGGTCCTGAAGCCGCCCGCTGCCCCGATAGGAATCCTCACCGTGATCCGGGCGCGGATCCATCGGCCCGGTGCGGCCGGGGTGGGACTGCTCCTGCTCGGGGAACTCCGGGCGCGGGTAGCGCTCGGCCGGGTTCTCCTCGTTCTCCTGCGACATGACGATCACCTCCTGGGGTCGGGTACCCGACTTCGGCCACCGCAGACGGGTGGATCCCCGCAGCATCCGGACGGCGTAAACGGAAGGGACCGGGCGGCTGCGCCGCCGCCCTGCCACCGGGCCCGCCGACCGCCGGAGACACGGCGGCCGACCGTGTCACCGCGCACAGGGAGCCGGTAGGAAAGCGCGGCCGGGGGGTATCCGGAAGGTCATGCCCGCCGATCCGGCCCCCGAGGAGACCCCCATGCGTGCCCTGGCCCTGGTGTGTACGTTGAACGCGTCCCCGACCCCGTCCTCCAGCCACCTGCTGGCCGACCAGGTGATGGCCGCCCTCGCCGAAGGCGGCGCGCAGACCGAGACCGTGCGCGTGGCGGACCACGACGTCCGCCCCGGAGTAGCGGTCGACATGGGCGAAGGGGACGCCTGGCCCGCGCTGCGCGCCAAAGTGATGGCGGCCGACATCCTCCTGATCGCCACGCCCATCTGGCTCGGACACCCTTCCAGCATCTGCCAGCGGGTCCTGGAACGCCTGGACGCCGAACTCTCCGAGACCGACGACCAAGGGCGCATGCTCACCTACGGCAAGGTCGCCGCGGTGGCGGTGGTCGGCAACGAGGACGGCGCCCACAAGGTGAGCGCCGACGTCTTCCAGGCCCTTGACGACGTGGGCTTCTCCCTCGCCCCCGGGGCCGTCACCTACTGGGTGGGCGAAGCCCAGCAGGGCACCGACTACCAGGACCTGGACGCCACCCCCGACGCCGTCGCCGCCACCACCCGGACCCTCGCCGCCAACGCCCTGCACCTGGCACGGCTGCTGCGCGACCACCCCTACCCGCCGAGCTGACCCCGCCCCCGCGAGGCGGTGACCCGGCGGAGGCGGTGACGGGAGCGGGCCGGTGGCGGGATCAGCGGCAGTGTCCCGTCACTCGGCGGCCTGCTGTGCCCGGGCGTACGCGAGGTGCAGCGCGTTCGCGGCTGCCACGGCCGTCATCGCGGCGGCCGTCCACCGGGTGGTCCGGGGCAGCAGGGCCAGGCCCGCGAGCCCCGCCGTGCCGACCCACTGCGTCATGCACAACGGGCAGCTCACCAGCTCGCCGACGGCGTGCCGCACGGGGCCGGGGCGCGGTGCCTCAAGGATCTCGCCGGGCCCGGCCGTCCCCTGGTAGGTGGTGAACGGGGCCCGCAGCGGCGCCGTGACGGAACTCTTGGTGAGGGTCCGGCTGAGCTGGAAGGTCGCGGTGCTCACCAGGGCCAGATCGGTGAGGTCCGGGCGCCCGGCCAGCGGGCCGCGGCGCCGGACGGCCGCGACCAGGGCGGCGGCGGACGCCGCATAGGCACCGAGCAGGACGGTATAACCCCGCAGCGGACGCGCCCCGCCGGCCTCGTCCGCCCCCTGCTCGTACTCGGCATGGACCCGCGCCCACCAGCCGCACACCCGCTCACCTGCCCGCACACTGCCCTCCGCCTCGTCCCTGACCCGCACAGCGCGGGAGCGCCCGGGTACCGGGCGCCCCCGCCGTCGTCGCCTGCCGCCGTCCCGCGCCGCTCAGCCGGCGGCGGGCCCGATCTCACCCGCGACGGACAGTTCGTGGAGGAACTGGTGGCACTGTGCCGCCCGGCGGGAATCCTCCTCCATCACCGTCCGGAAGAACTCGGCGATCTCCTTCTTGCCCGCGTTCTCCGCGTCGCGGACGTACTGGCCGTAGTCGTGTCCCGCCTTGAGGGCGTGGTACTGCACCGAGATCAGGTCGAACGCGACATCGCTGAAGCCGGTCTCACCGGTAGCCATGGCCTACTTCCTTCCTGCCGGGCGGTCACCCGCGTGGTCCTGGACCCTCCGGTTACCCCCCGAGGCCGCTCTCACACAGACGCGTTCCCCCGCAGGCCCGCTCCCTCAGGTATCCCGTCGCATCGGTCCCCAGGGGCCCGGCTGCGTCTCGATCTCCCTGGTCGCTTCGTCGATCACCTTCGGGTCGATCCAGGCCAGGGGCTCCACGTCGCGCACGAGCGGCTCGTTGTCCGGGCCGCGGCCGTTCTCCCGGCCCCGCAGCAGCCACGGGCGCACGTCGCCGCCCCTGAGCCGGGGGAGATGGCAGTAGTCGTAGAGGCGGCGGGCGGCCCAGAGCCGCACCGGCCGGTCCTCCCACCAGGGCTCGACGTCCAGCGGGCTGGCGGACAGCCCGGGCAGCGGCACACCGGTCAGCTCGTCCCTGCTGGAGGCGGTGGACAGGTCGGCCTCCGGGCCGAGGGACCACCGCACGTACAGGCGCCGTGTGCGGGTGATCCGGTCGGCCACCTCGTCCAGCGCGTGCAGGGTGGTGAGGTCACCGGATCCGATCTTCACAGCACCTCTGTGCCCCTTTCTCACCGCCGCATGCACCAGGGACCGCGGCGGCGAGAAAGGGGCGCCGCCCGGCCGGCCGGGTCAGCCCTCCTCCTCCGGTACGCGCAGGGCGATCAGGCAGATGTCGTCGCGGCCGGTGGCCGCGGGCTCCGCCAGCAGGGTGTCGCAGAAGACATCGAGGGATTCGCCGGCCAGGAGGGCGGCCGTGCGGGCGAGGCGGTCCAGACCCTGGTCGATGTCCTCGTCGGGGCGTTCGACGAGGCCGTCGGTGTAGAGCAGGAGAGTGCTGCGGGCGGGGAGGAGCTCGACGGCGCTGGTGCGCCAGTCGTCCTGAGTGGGCAGGCCCAGCAGCGGGGACGCCGCCCCGTCGAGGTAGCGGGTGCGCCCGTCGTGGGTGACCAGCAGCGGCGGGGGGTGGCCGGCGACGCTGTAGTGCGCCTGCCAGCCGCTGCCGGCGTTCTCCAGACGGGCCAGGACACAGGTGGCCGTGCCCTCCTCGGGGTTGAGGATCTGGGTGGCGATGTCCAGGCGCCGGATGATGTCGCCGGGCGGCTCCAGGCGGTCGGCGGCCAGGCCGCGCAGCATGTTGCGCATCTTGCTCATGGTCACGGCGGCGCCGATGTCGTGCCCGGCGACGTCCCCGATGGTCACGACCAGGGCCCCGTCGGGCAGGACGAAGGCGTCGTACCAGTCCCCGCCGACCTCTGCGGCGGTGGGGCTGGGCAGATAGCGGGCGGTGACGCACAGCCGGCCGTACCGGGGCGGGTCGGTGAGCAGGCTGTGCTGCAGGGCGAGCGCGACGCGCCGGGTGCGCTGGAACTCGGCGATGTGCCGCAGCGACTCCTGGGCCTGCTCGAGGAACTCGCGCATCAGGGCCACGTCGGCGGGCCCGAAGGGCTCCCGGTCCCCGCAGGCGAACGCGTCGACGACGGCGGCGAGGGTGCCGTCGATGACGATGGGCACGACGACCATGCTGTGGGCTCCGGCCCGGGCGAGCCAGGAGACGGTGGCGGGCGGGGCGGTGTCCGGCGGAATGGTCTCCGGGGTGAAGGTGGCGTGGATGGTGCGCCGCTCGCGGACGGCCCGGGCGAAGGCGCTGCCCGCCGCGAGGTGTTCCTCACGGCGCCCGGGAAGCTCGGACGGAAGCCCCTCGCGGGTGCGGGTGGCGACCCGCTCGACCGTGATCGGCCCCTCCGCGGCCACATGGCCGTCGGGGGCCGGCAACAGGTAGATGCCGCACTTGTCGGCCAGCGCCGGGACGATGACGTCACCGAGGGCGGCCAGCGCGCTGCGCGGCTGGGTGGCCTCCGCCAGCACGGCCGCGGCACGCACCAACAGGTCCTTGCGCCGCCGCTCCAGCCACTGCTGCTCGATGTCGGTACAGGTGCCCACCCACTCCACGACGGTGCCGTGCTCGCGGACCGGGGCGGCCTTGACGTCGAAGTGCCGGTAGGTGCCGTCGACGGTGCGCAGCCGGTAGACGTACTCGAACTGGTCGGGCACCTCTTCGAGAGCCTGCTGCCAGGCGGCCGTCATGGGGGCCCGGTCGTGGGGGTGGAGGGCGTCGACCCAGCCCTCGCCGCGGAACTCCTCCCAGGTCTGGCCGGTCACCTCCTCCCAGCCCGGGCTGGGCTCGATGGTGCCGCCCTTGGCGGCGGTCACCCACATCATGCGGACGCCGGTGGCCGCCAGGCTCTCGTAGCGGCGCAGCGCCCGCAGGCGCTCCTCCGACAGCAGGCGGGCTCGTGCGGCGCTCTGCACCTCCTCGGTCACCTCCATCGCCACGATCAGCACACCGCGGTAATCACGGCTCGCGGAGAGGGCGGAGAGGCTGACGGTGAAGAAGCGCTCCTCGGTGTCCGGCGGCCGGCCGGTGCGGAGGGGCGCGGCGGTGACGGTGACCGGCTCGCCGGTGCGCAGGACCTGGTCGAAGAGGGCGAAGTGCTCCGTCTCCCGCAGCTCGGGGAAGGCTTCGGCCAGCGGCCGGCCCAGCGGCCGCTCGCCGAAGAGCTCACGGTGGACACGATTGGCGTAGGCCAGGGTGTGCCGGGGGCCGTGGGTGACGGCGACGGCGACGGGTGCGGGGTCGAACATCGCCCAGTCCGGGCGCCAGGAGGGCTCGTCCGGAGGCGGTGGGGGTCCTGGCGGCCGTGTCATCTCACCAGAGTGCCGCAGGGCGGGGCCCGGGCCCTCGCGCGGCGGCCGGGTGCGTCAGGGTGACGGAGCGACGGCCCGGCAGGCCCTCCGGCGTCCCGCGCCGGCGCTCGCCGTGCCAGCGGCCCCCGCACCCCTCCCGCGTCCCTCGGCCGTGGTCGCATGCGCCGCCGCGATCCGGGTACCCAGGAGCCGCCCCACCCCACCCGCGGTGGGATCGCGCTCATGACCCGAAGCGAAGGACGGTCGACATGGCCCGGAACCAGCCCAGGAACGCACCCCGTGACCCCTACGAGCGGGCCCGCGACGAGCGGGAACCGGGGGCCCACTCCGGACAGGAGAGCCAGGCCCGTGAGCGCACCGTGCCCGGCACGGCGAGCGCTGCGGAGGGTTACCGGACGGAGGGCGGCACGGCACACGACGAGCCCCTCGAAGGGGTGAGGGCGCAGGGCGGGCGGACGAAGAAGGACGCCAAGAAGGAGCGGACGCGCGGGGAGGGACACGGCAAGAGCACTCAGCCGTGACGCACCCGGCCACGGCCGGGCCGCCGTGCCGGCAGCAGCCGCGCCCCCGGCCCGTGGCCGGGCGGTCTCAGCCGTTCTCCGCCGGCACCCCGATGCGGTGCAGCGTCACCGGACCGAGGCTCCGGCCGGTCACCCGGGTGGTCATGTACGTATGGTGCGGCTGACGGCGCCGGTCGGTCGGTGAGCCGGGGTTCAGCAGCCGCAGGCCGCCCGGCGCCACGGTGTCCCACGGGATGTGACTGTGGCCGAACACCAGCACGTCCGCGTCGGGGAACCGCCGGGCACACCGCTGCTCACGCCCCTGCGCGGCCCCGGTCTCGTGCACGACCGCGAACCGCACCCCACCGAGCTCGGCCCGGGCGACCTCGGGCAGCCGGGCCCGCAGGCCGGGGCCGTCGTTGTTGCCGTACACCCCGATCAGCCGCCGCGCGCGCGAGACGAACAGGTCCAGTGCCGCTTCGTCGACCCAGTCCCCGGCGTGGATCACCACATCGGCGCCGTCGATCGCCTCCAACAGCTCCCGCGGCAGGGACTTCGCCCGTTTGGGCAGGTGCGTGTCGGACGTCAGAAGTACTCGCATGACTACCTGCCGATCTCACCCGTACGGGCGGGCCCGCACACCGGCCCGCACGAGGTCACGAGGGCCTCACGGACCCCTGCGGCCTCCGAAGTGAATGAATCCGCTGCCTTTGCGTACTCGTACGCCATGACAACTCCCAGCATGGACCCCGACCCCGACGACACCACCGGCCTGGAGCCGGGTGGGGGAGTGCCCCCGGGCGAGACCCCGCCCGCCGAGGGAAGTACGTCAGAAGCAGGCCCCCGGCACAACCCGCCGAAGGGGTGGGCCGGAATGCCGATGGCGGTGATCCTGGTCGTGGTCCTGCTCTTCGCCGGGCTCTTCGTGGCCATGGCGGTGTCCCTGCTGTCCGGCTGAACCCGGGCCACCGAAGCCGAGCGGCGCGGTGTCCTCCCGGAACGCGTGTGCCCCCGGTCCCGCCACACATGGGTGACGGGTCCGGGGGCACGGGGACGCGGTGATTACTCGGTGGTGCCGGCGCGCCGCAGCTCGGCCTCACGCTTGGTGGACGCCACGCGGCCACGGACGAGGTACCAGCCACCGACCAGCGCCGCCGCGATCAGCGGCAGGCACAGGATGGTGGTACGGCTCGCGCCTTCGTCGGCGGCCATCAGGCCCAGGACGCCGGCGAGGAACACCAGGGTGACGATCTGGGTGTAGGGGGCCCAGGGGAGCTGGTAGGAGGGGCGGGTGACGCGGCCCTCCTTGGCACGGCGCCAGAAGAGCAGCGAGCAGAGCATGATCATGCCCCAGGTGCCGATGATGCCGATCGCGGCGAAGTTCAGCACGATCTCGAAGGCGTTCTCGGGGACGACGAAGTTCAGGCCGACGCCGAGGACGCAGAAGAACGCGGTGAGCAGGATGCCGCCGAAGGGCACCTGGCCCTTGTTCATCAGGCCGGTGAACTTCGGTGCCGAGCCCGACATGGCCATCGAGCGCAGGATGCGGCCGGTGGAGTAGAGGCCCGAGTTGAGGCTGGAGAGGGCGGCGGTCAGGACGACGAGGTTCATCACGCCGGCCGCGTAGGGCACGCCGATCTTGGAGAGGACGGTGACGAAGGGGCTCTCGTCGCCGGTGAAGGCGTTGTACGGCAGCAGGAGGGCCAGCAGGACGACCGAGCCGACGTAGAAGAGCCCGACGCGCCACATGATCGAGTTGATCGCCTTGGGCATGATCTTCTCGGGGTTCTTCGTCTCACCCGCGGCGACGCCGCACAGCTCGACGGAGGCGTAGGCGAAGACGACACCCTGGATGACCATCAGCATGGGCATCACACCGGACGGGAAGAGCCCGCCGTTGTCGGTGATGTTGGCCAGGCCCGGCGTGGAGCCGCCGACGTCGTGCTGGGTGACCAGCAGGAAGATGCCGATGCACATGAACAGCACCAGCGCGCCGACCTTGATGATCGCGAACCAGAACTCCATCTCACCGAAGTACTTCACCGAGATCAGGTTCACGGCGAGGACGACGGCGAGGGCTATCAGGGCGAGCACCCACTGCGGGATGTCGCTGAACATGCCCCAGTAGTGGGTGTACGTGGCCACCGCGGTGATGTCGGCGATGCCGGTCGTGGCCCAGTTCAGGAAGTAGAGCCAGCCGGCGGTGAAGGCGCCCTTCTCGCCCATGAACTCACGCGCGTAGGAGACGAACGCGCCGGAGGACGGGCGGTACAGGACGAGCTCGCCGAGCGCCCGGACGACGAAGAAGGCGAAGACGCCGCAGACGGCGTAGGCGATGAAGAGGGAGGGCCCCGCGTTGGCGAGGCGGCCGCCGGCGCCGAGGAAGAGACCGGTGCCGATCGCCCCGCCGATGGCGATCATGTTGACGTGGCGGGACTTGAGGTCCTTGCTGTAGCCGGCGTCGCCGGCGTCGACGTGGGCGGACGCCGGCGCGGGCGCCGAGGGGTCGGGCTCGGTGCCGGCCGCAGTGAGGGTGCGGTCACTCATGTATGTGTCTTCGCCTTCGCTTGAGGGGGGAGCAGGACCGGGCCGTGCGGTGGCACCGCGGGGGTGTGCCGTGACGGTGGCCCGGTGCCCGGGGGCCGGCTGGCGACGCTGGCCCCCGGGAGGTGGGGAGATGTGGACGGGTGGGCCCAGGAGGCTCGGTGTCCCTGCGGGGGAACCCGGGGCCCGGGCGCCCGGCGGTTGCCGGGAGAAGGCCGGGTGCCGCCCTCAGGCGGGCCCGGTGCAGCTCCCGGCGGCTGCCGGGGACGGGTACGCGCAGGGGACGGGAGGGTCCCGCTGCTGTACCCGGGGAAGATCACGCCGACGTGGAACCGGAACCGGATCCCGGTCCGGTTTTCCGGACGGACCGATGCCCGTGCTCTAAGGGCTGCCGGGGCCCCGGAGAGGTCCGGGCCCGGGCACCGTCACACGGCGCCGCGTCTTCCCTGTGCCGGACCGCCTCGCCCCGGGGATGCCCCCCGGGGCACGGCGGAGCACCGCTTCCGTGGCGCCCGCGCGCCACGGCACTCCGCCGGCTGTCTGACAAGTCCATGCGGTGAATGGTGTGAGGTGCGCAATGATGCCGTCAAGAGTTTACGGAGATTTGATTTTTGCGGGCACTCGGGCTAGCTCGGCGGCCAGGAGACCCCGGGCGGTCCCTCACCGGCGCCCGGTGCTCGTCCGCCCCCGCGGCGCGGGCCCGGTAACAGGGCGGGATTCGTGCCCCGCGCGCCCTGTCCGGGAGCCGCCCGGGAGCGGAAGCGGAAGATGCCCCGGCCGCCCTGACCGGCCGGGCACTATGGCTTATGTCTCTTCTGTCGCTTCCGCTTCCTCCGCGCCGCCCGCCGCCCGGGACCGCGGGGTGTCCTCCCCGTCGTCGTCCCCGGTGTCCGCCGTGCCGCGGGCGGCCGCCTCCTCGCGCTCGCGGCGTTTGCGGGCGAGCTCCGCGGCCAGCCTGTCCGAATGCAGCCGCATGTCTGCCTCCGCCTTGCGGTCGAACACCATTGCCTCCCGGGTTCCGCGGTGTCGTGCCTCCTGCTGCCAGGCTGCCCCGTCACCAGGCACCTCCGCACCGCGGTGGGCGGAGGACGGTTGCCCGCACAGGCGCTCGCCCGCTCCCGTGCGCCACCTCCGCACGCCCCTGGCGGCAGGGCCCTCGTCCCGCGCCCCCTGCCGCCCTGTCTCCGACGCGCTTCCCGGAGGCCGGAGCGGTCAGGGGCGGGACCGGTAGCGGTACAGCGCCCAGCCGGGCAGCCCGAACCAGCACAGCACGAGCCACCCCACCACCCCCGCGACCAGCCAGGGCACGGCGGAGCTGTGCAGTGCCACGCGGAGGATGAGCAGCAGGGCGGACGTGACCGTGGCGAGGAGCAGCACGACCCCGGCCATGGTCAGCCGCGCGGCCCACGCGACCGTCTCGGGCTTGAGTCCGTGGCCGCTGACGATCCGGTGGAAGGAGACCGGGCCGACCAGGGCGCCGGTGGTGACCGCGCCCAGGATCACGGTGACCACGTAGATGGTGCGGCTGGTCGAGTCGAGCGTCTCGAAGCGCGGGGTGAAGACCACCATCAGCAGAAATCCGAAGAGGATCTGCACACCGGTCTGGGTGACGCGCACCTCTTGAAGCAGCTCGCTCCAGCGCCGGTCGGCGCGCTCCTCCTCGGTCTCCTGGCGCCCTGTCCCCGGAGTCCTGGGCCATCCGTCTGCTGGCATACCGTCCTCAGCCGTCACTCCGCGCCCGGGGGAAGCCTGCCCCGCGGCGCGCCCGGTCGCGTGTCCGGTGCCATTGTTCCGGGCCGGGGGGCCGGAACCGCCGTCCCGCCGCGCGGTTCTCCCCGTCTTCTGTCCGCCGCCGCCCTGCTGTCACGGAGGGTCAGGGCTTGGCCGAGTCCACCCCCGGGCGGGCCCGGCGCCACAGCCCGCGGGTGAAGTCGGGAATGTCCTGCGGCGCCCCGCCGGCGCGGATCGAGGCGTGGCTGAGCGGTACGGGGGCGCTCCAGGTGGCGGCGTCGTAGACGTCGAAATCGGGGACCAGGCCGAGGCGGAGGCACTGCACGAGGCGGAAGAGCATCAGGTAGTCCATGCCGCCGTGCCCGCCGGGCGGATCGGCGTGTTCCTTCCACAGCCAGTGGTCCCACTGCCCGTAGCGCGAGAAGTCGCCCCAGGTGTCACCGGACATCTCCGGCTCCAGGTAGATCCGGGGCGGATAGTCCTCGAAGACGCCCCGGGTGCCGCCCAGGATGTTCAGCCGGCTGTACGGGTGCGGATTGCACACCCCGTGTTCCAGCCGGATCACCCGGCCCTTCGCCGTCTGGACGAGGCTGACCGACAGGTCGGCGCTGACGTAGCTCTCCTTCCAGCTCGGGTCGCCGGGTGGCATGTGCTGGGCGCGGTACGCGGCCAGGCCCAGGGCGGGGGAGCCGAAGGTGGTGATGCGCACGGCGCGGTCGCCGCGGTTGACGTCCATGTAGTTGGCGACGGGCCCGAAGCCGTGGTTGGGGTAGAGATCACCCTTGAGCCGGGTGTGCCACCGGCGCCGCCAGGGGCCCTCGTAGTAGGTGGGGGAGAACATCAGCGCCCGCAGATCGTGCAGGTAGGCCCCCGCCCCGTGCAGCAGGTCACCGAAGAGGCCGGCGTGTGCCATGCGCAGCACCCGCATCTCGTTGCGCCCGTAGCAGCAGTTCTCCAGCTGGATGCAGTGCCGCCGGGTGCGTTCGGAGAGGTCGACCAGCTGCCACAGCTGGTCCAGCTCCATGGCGGCCGGGCATTCGACCCCGACGTGCTTGCCGCCGGTCATGGCGGCCTTGGCCATCGGGAAGTGCCATTCCCAGGGCGTGGCGACGTAGACGAAGTCGATGTCGCCGCGCTCGCAGAGCTTTTCGTAGTCGTCCTCGCCGCTGGTGTAGAGGGCGGGAGCGGGTCGGCCGGCCGCGGTGACGGCGGCCGCGACCTTCTCCGCCTTCGCCCGCACCGGGTCGCACAGCGCGCTGATGCGCACCCCGGGCAGTGCGAGGAAGAGGTCGGTCATCGCGGCGCCGCGGTTGCCCAGGCCGATGACGGCGATCCGCGCCGTGCCGCGCCGCTCGAACGGCACTCCGATCATGGTCGCGGCCCGGCGCCCGGACCCGGCCGCCGGTGCCGAGGGGGTGGCCGCCCCCGCGGCGACCGCGGATCCGCCAAGGCCCATTCCGGCCCCGGCGCCGGCGGCGCCCGCGGATTTCAGCACGAAGCGGCGGCTGATCCCGGAATTCTCCACACGGTCGTGCGGGGCTGGCTCGTGCACCGGTCCTCCTGAAGGAGTGGGGGAGCTGATGGTGAGCATGAGCTGTGCGGGAACTTCGATTAAGGACCTTGGCGGTGAGACGCACGGAGCGCAAGAGGACCGGCGGAACGTTCCTGCCGCCGCTTCCGGGGCCTGCCGCGCCGAGACCCACGGCCCGGCAGCGGGCGGGGCCGGGGCGCCCGGGCCAGGGGGATCGGGCCGGGGGGACCGGCGCCCCGCGAGGTAAGGTTTTCCGGTCCCCGGAGCCTTCGGGGGAGGAAACGATCCCGTGGCCCGGGCCGGGAGGCCCGCCACGGCCGGGAGGCCCGTCACGCCGTACCGGGCCGGCCCGGCCCTCCAGGGACGATGTCTGCGGGCGACCGCCCCCGTTCCTGCCGGCTGCGGTTCCTTCCCTTTGCCTTTCTCGTCTGTCTTTCTCGTCTTGTCTTCCTCGTCTTGTCTTCCTCGTCCTGACGGACCGGACCCGGTCCGCCCGCGCGCTCCCGCCGACCGGGTCGCGCCGAACACGACAGGTTTCTCCTCCTTTGCCTTCCTCCGTTCCCTCCCCGGCCGCGCGGCTGCGCGGTCTGCGCCCGTCCGGGCTGTCCGCGAAGCTGATGCGCACCGAGGTGCTGGCCGCGCTGGTGGTGGCGCTGGCGCTGATCCCGGAGGCGATCTCGTTCTCGGTGATCGCCGGGGTCGATCCGAGCGTGGGCCTGTTCGCCTCGTTCACCATGGCCGTCACCACCGCGGTCGTCGGCGGGCGGCCCGCGATGATCTCGGCGGCGACCGGTGCGGTCGCCCTCGTCATCGCCCCGCTCAACCGTGAGCACGGCCTCGGGTACCTGATCGCCTGCGTCCTCCTCGCCGGCGTCTTCCAGATCGCGCTGGGCGCGCTCGGCGTGGCGAAGCTGATGCGGTTCGTGCCGCGCAGCGTGGTGGTCGGCTTCGTCAACGCCCTCGCGATCCTCGTCTTCCTGGCCCAGGTGCCCGAGCTGCGGGACGTGCCCTGGCCCGTCTATCCGCTGGTCGTCGCCGGGATCGCGCTGATGGTGGGCTTCCCCAGGATCACCAAGGCTGTGCCCGCGCCGCTCGTCTCCGTCGTCATCCTCACCGTCGTCACCGTGGCCGCGGGGATCGCGGTGCCGACCGTGGGCGACCGCGGTGACCTGCCCTCCTCGCTGCCGGTGCCGGGGCTGCCCGACGTGCCGTTCACGCTGGAGACGCTGACGACCATCGCCCCCTACGCGCTGGCGATGGCCCTGGTCGGACTGATGGAGTCCCTGCTGACCGCGAAACTGGTCGACGACATCACCGACACCCGCTCCGACAAGCGGCGCGAATCGATCGGCCAGGGCATCGCCAACATCGTCACCGGTCTGCTCGGCGGCATGGGCGGCTGCGCGGTGATCGGCCAGACCATGATCAACGTACGGGTGTCCGGTGCCCGCACCCGGCTGTCGACGTTCCTCGCGGGCGTGTTCCTGCTGGTGCTGTGCGTCGTCCTCGGCCCGGTCGTCTCCGACATCCCCATGGCCGCCCTCGTCGCCGTCATGATCATGGTGTCGTTCGCCGCGTTCGACTGGCACTCCATAGCCCCGGGGACCTTGCGGCGGATGCCCGCAGGCGAGATCGCCGTCATGGTGATCACCGTCGGCTGTGTGGTCGCCACCCACAACCTCGCCGTCGGCGTGGTCGTCGGCACGCTCACCGCCCTGGCCGTCTTCGCCAAGCGCGTCGCCCAGGTCGCGGACGTCACCTCGGTGACGGACCCCGACGGCAGCCGGGTCGTCCACGTGGTGACCGGAGCGCTGTTCTTCGCCTCCGCGAACGACCTGCCCGCCCGGTTCGACTACGCGGGCGACCCGGACCGCGTCGTCATCGACCTCACCGGCGCCCCCGTCTGGGACGCCACCTCCGTCGCCGCCCTGGACGCCGTGACCGCCGGGTACGCGGCCCGCGGCAAGAGCGTGGAGCTGACCGGCATGGATCCGCGCAGCGCCGCGCTGCACGCGGACCTCTCCGGCCGACTCGCCGCCGACGCGTCCTGAACCCTCGCCTTCCCGCCCGCGAGTGCCGCGTACGGTGAGTGCGCGGACGCTCGCGGGAGGTGAGGGATGAGGGTGTGCGGTGTGAGGCCGGGCATAGGGCCCACGTCACGTACGAGGGGGCTTAGTACGCCACCGAACCACCCCCATGCGGGCAAATTGGACAGCTATAAGGCGGTAGGCACCCCCGCGCGGGGTGCGGGGGACCACGAGGTGGCGTAGTAGGTCACACCTTTGCCAGGGCGATTTCCCGCCGCTAACAATTGCTGAAGTCGCAACGGCGCCGTCGATCGAGACGCGGCGCTTTTTTCGCGCCGCTCCTGGCCACTGCGACCTACGCGATTGGGAAGAGGTTCATCTCCGCATGCGCTCCACGATCTTCAGCTCCGCCCGTCTGACCAAGGCCCACAAGTTCTCCGCCGCCGGCGTCGCCGCCGCGGGTGCGGCCGCCCTGGCGTTCACCGCCGTCCCCGGTGGCGCGTCCGAGACCGGTACCCAGGCCGCCGCCGTCCAGCCGGTCGCGTGGAGCACCGAGGACGTCCAGGGTCAGCTGGGCAAGCAGTCGGAGACCGCCGCGAAGGTCGCGAAGACCGAGACCGAGGCCAAGAAGAAGGCCGACGCCGAGGCGAAGGCCAAGGCGGACAAGGAGCGCGCCGAGAAGCAGGCCGCGAGCCGCTCCGAGGCCCGCAAGCCGGTCCAGGCCGCCCCCGCCAAGGCCCCGGCCGCGGCGAAGAAGGCCTACGCCGACAACCTGGACGGCTGGATCAGCGAGGCCCTGGACATCATGAAGGCCAAGGGCATCCCCGGCTCGCACGAGGGCATCAAGCGCAACATCATGCGTGAGTCGACCGGCAAGCCCGACACGGTCAACACCTGGGACTCCAACGCCGCCAAGGGCACCCCCTCCAAGGGCCTGCTCCAGATGATCGACCCGACCTTCAAGGCGTTCCACGTCGAGGGCACGTCCACCGACATCTTCGACCCGGTCGCCAACATCGCCGCCGCCTGCAACTACGCGGCCAAGACCTACGGCTCGATGGACAACGTCAACTCCGCGTACTAAAAAACCGGAGCGCTTCTCCTGAAGGGCCCGGGGCGCCGTCTCCTGTGCACGCCCACAGCACGAGCCCCAGGCAGCTGAACGCGGCACCCAGTGCGCAGACGGCGCCCCACCCGGCCACCGTGTAAAGGGAGGTCGCGGCGAGGGCGCCGGTGGCGCTGCCGATCGAGTAGAACACCATGTACCCGCCGATCAGCCGGCTGCCCGCGTCCGGGTGCAGTGCGTAGATCAGGGTCTGGTTGGTGACGTGGACCGCCTGCACGGCGAGGTCGAGAAGGATCACCCCGAGGCCCAGGGCCCAGAGCGAGCTGCGGGCGAAGGCCAGCGGCAGCCACGAGACGGCGAGCAGTGCCAGGGCGATGCCGGTGGTCCGCCGGGAGAGCCCGCGGTCGTTCAGCCGGCCCGCCGCGGTCGCGGCCAGGGCACCGGCGACACCGATCAGCCCCAGCGCCCCGATCGCACTGTGGGACAGGAAGTACGGGGCCGCGCTGAGCGGCAGCGCGACGCTGCTCCACAGGGTGCTGAAGGCGGCGAAGACCAGCAGACCGAACAGGGCCCGGAGCCGCAGCAGCCGTTCCGTCGCGAACAGGGTGACCGTGGAGCGCAGCAGTTGCCCGTAGCGCAGGGTCGCGGGCGGAGCGTCACTGCGGTGCGGCAGCACCCGGTACAGCACCAGGGCGAGCAGCGCGGTGAGCGACGCCGAGGCGAGGTAGACGGAGCGCCAGCCCGCGAGATCGGCCATGAGGCCGGAGGCGGTGCGGGCGAGCAGGATGCCGATGACCACGCCGCCGGTGACCAGACCGACGACCCGCCCGCGCCCGGCGGGAGGGGCCAGCGATGCCGCGAAGGCGACCAGCGTCTGCGTGACGACCGCGAGAAGCCCCGTCGCGGCCACGCCCGCGAGCAGGATCGCCGCCGTCCGCGCGGTGGCCACCACGGCCAGCGCCACCACCAGGAGCAGTAACTGGGCCACGACGAGCCGCCTGCGGTCGGCCACGTCGCCCAGCGGCACGAGGAAGAAGAGCCCCAGCCCGTATCCGACATGCGTGAGGGTGACCACGCCGCCGACGACTGCCGGGCTCATGCCGAGGTCATGGCCCATGGTCACCAGGAGCGGCTGGGAGAAGTAGACATTGGCCACCGCGGCCCCGCAGGCGACGGCGAACAGGATGACGACGCCGCGGGAGAGGACGAAGGCGGAAGCTTCCCCGCTCCGCCCCTCGGCCGGTCGTGACACAGCTTCAGGGTTGTCGGGCATCGGCACTCCTCCGGCTATCTGGTTGCAACTTGCTACCAGAGGTGACGCTAACTTTTTTGGTAGCATGTTGCAACCGTCGTGAGAGTGAGGGACGCCGTGGTGAGCAGGACGCGCTTCGACGACAGCGAATGCCCCGTCGCCCGGTCGGTGGACGCGATCGGCGACTGGTGGTCCCTGCTGATCGTGCGGGACGCCTTCGACGGAAGCCGGCGCTTCGGGGAGTTCCAGCGCAGCCTCGGCGTGGCGAAGAACATCCTCACCGCGCGACTGCGCACCCTCGTCGCCGGCGGCGTCCTCGCCTCCGCCCCCGCCTCGGACGGCAGCGCCTACCGCGAGTACGTCCTGACGCCCAAGGGCAAGGCGCTCTTCCCCGTCATCGTGGCCCTGCGGCAATGGGGCGAAGAGAACTTCTTCGCCCCCGGCGAACCCCACTCACAACTCGTCGACTGCCGGGCAGGGCAGCGCCTCCGCCCACTGGAGGTGCTGTCCGCGGACGGGCGGCGGCTGGACCCCGACGACACCACCGTCCACAAGACCTCCACCCGGTGACCTGAGCCGGGGACCCGGCGCATCCGAGCGCCACCGACCTCGCGGGCCGCACGGTCGTGGCCGTGCCGACGCCGCCCCCTGGCTGACACCGAACGCCCCGTGCTACGAAGAGTCATGCGCGCAGCCGAATCGTTCAGCCGAGCTGTGTACGACGCCGTCATCGTCGGCGGTGGCCACAACGGACTGGTCGCCGCCGCCTACCTCGCCCGGGCAGGCCGCTCCGTCCTCGTCCTGGAGCGCCTTCCGGGCACCGGGGGAGCGGCCGTCTCCACCCGCCCCTTCGCCGGAGTGGACGCCCGGCTGTCCCGCTACGCGTACCTGGTGTCCCTGCTGCCCGAGACGATCGTGCGCGACCTCGGGCTGCGTTTCGCCGTGCGCAAGCGCACCGTCTCCAGCTACACGCCGACGGTCCGCGAGGGCGGGCCCACCGGTCTGCTGGTGGGCTGCGGACCCGACCGCACCCGCGCGTCGTTCGCCCGCCTGACAGGCTCGGAGCGCGAGTACGCGTCGTGGCAGCGCTTCCACGCCCGGATCCGCCGCACGGCCGAGCGCGTCTTCCCGACCCTGACCGAACCCCTGCCGACCCGCGCCGAGTTGCGCGCGAGGATCGGCGACGACGAGACCTGGCGGATGCTGTTCGAAGAACCCATCGGCGTCGCCGTCGAGGAGAACTTCACGGACGACCTGGTCCGCGGCATCGTCCTCACGGACGCGCTGATCGGCACCTTCGCCGACGCCCACGACCCGTCCCTGGTGCAGAACCGCTGCTTCCTCTACCACGTGATCGGCGGAGGCACCGGGGACTGGGACGTGCCCGTGGGCGGGATGGGCACGCTCACCGACGCCCTCGCGGACGCCGCGCGCGCCGCCGGCGCGGAGATCGTCACCGGCCACGAGGCGATCCGCGTCGGCACGGACGGGACGTCAGCCGAGGTCGCCTACCGCACCCCCCTCCGCGAAGGCACCGTCGCCGCCGGCAAGGTCCTGGTGAACGCCTCCCCGCACGCCCTCGCCGCGCTGCTCGGAGAGGAACCCCCGGCCGCCGCGGAGGGAGCGCAGCTCAAGGTCAACATGCTGCTGCGACGCCTGCCGCGGTTGCGCGACCACACCGTCGATCCGCGCCAGGCGTTCGCGGGGACGTTCCACATCGCCGAGGGATACGGACAGCTGGCGGCGGCCTACGCGCAGGCCGCTGCCGGACGACTGCCCGAAGCGCCACCGTCCGAGATCTACTGCCACTCGCTGACGGACCCGTCCATCCTCGGCCCGGAACTCGCCGCCCAGGGTTACCAGACCCTGACCCTCTTCGGACTGCACGCCCCCGCACGCCTTTTCACGGGGCGACACGATGCGGCCCGTGCCGCCCTGCTGAGGGCCACGCTCGCCGAACTCGACGCGCACCTGGAGGAACCGATCGAGGACTGCCTGGCCGTCGACGAGAACGGCCGGCCCTGCATCGAGGCCAAGACCCCGCTCGACCTGGAACACGATCTGCGGCTGCCCGGCGGCCACATCTTCCACGGCGATCTGACCTTCCCTCACACGCACGGGTCGACGGGCCGCTGGGGCGTCGAAACCGCCCACCCCAACGTGCTCCTGTGCGGCGCGGGCGCGGTCCGGGGCGGCGGCGTCAGCGGAATCCCGGGCCACAACGCGGCGATGGCGGCACTGGGGCGGTGAGGCCGGCAGGGTGCACAGCCGGACCACGCAGGCCGATCAGCCCGACCGAGCGCGAGGAACCGGCACGGCAGCGGTGGCGGAACGGGAGCCGCCGGGCGCGTGCACGCCAAGAAAACGGCTCCATCACTGTCTGTCTCCGGGATCCGGAGGGCGACGATGCGGCCTCAGACCACCACCGCCCGGTGCCTGACCACCGCGTCGAAGAAGAACCCCTGGTCGTTGGGGACCGCCCGCTCCGGCTGCGTACGCCCCGCGGTGTCCGTGGCACGGGCCAGCAGCTCGGTGCGGCCCGCGGTCTCCGGCCGCCACGGGGCGCTCCAGCGGGTCCAGCCGCCCGGACGCGGCCCGTCGTGCAGCCGCGCCGGTCGCCACGACGCCCCGCCGTCCGTACTCACCTCCACCGCCCGGATCCCGCCGGCCCCCGACCACGAACGCCCCGTCAGCCGGTGCTGCCGCCCGGCGGCGAAAACCGCCTCCGGCCCCAGCTCGAAAGCGCTGCGCACCGGCTGACGGGTGATCGGGGCACTGCCCTCAGGCCCGTGGGCGCGGCCGAGGAGCCGGTAGAAGACGGTGTTCCACGCGGAGAACAGCGGCTCGTCCGCGACCTCGATGTCACCCACCCACTTCACCGACGCTATCCCCGCCCAGGACGGCACCACCACCCGTACCGGCCTGCCGTGGTCGTACGGCAGCGGCTCACCGTTCATCTCGTAGGCCAGCAGCACGTCCTCCAGGGCCTTCGTGAGGGGGATGGGTCTGCGCACCTGCCCGTGGTTCCGCCCCGCGCTGGTGAACTCCGCGTCCAGGCCGCGCGGCATCACGTCCACCGCGTGCCGCCCCACCCCGGCCAGGTGCAGCACGTCCGCCAGCCGCGCCCCCCGCCAGCGGGCGGCCCCGATCGCGCCCAACGTCCACGGCGTGCCGGTCACGCGGTCGCCCTGCTGGGTGGCGAAGTAACTGCGCCCGTTGCCCGCGCACTCCATGCAGGCGCTGAGGGTGACGGCGGGCAGCGCCCGCAGATCGCCGTAGGAGAACTCCACCGGCCCGCCGCGCAACCCGCTGCCCCACACCTTCAGGCGCCAGGTCTGCGGGCTCAACAGGGGCGTCACGGTGTGGTTGCGCACGAAGAACCGGTCGACCGGCGTGTGGTAGCCGGTGCCGCGCAACGCCTGCCAGTTCGTCTCCGCGTTGGTGTCCCGCACCGTCAGCAGCTCGGGCGGCAGGGGCTTGACGATCCCCGCCGCGCCGCCGTCCGCGGCGAGGGCGGGGACCGAGGAGCCCAGGACCGCCGCGGCGCCGCCGGCACCCAGCAGTCTGAGCACCGTGCGCCGCGAAGGCCCCGGCCCGGTGTCCCGGGCCGCTCCGGTGAGCCACTGCCGCAGTCGGTGGCGGTCGTAGGCATGCTCCTGAGCGGCGCTCCCGAAAGACAACGGCCTGTCTCCTTCTGAAACAAGGGCAGCACGGACACACCGCCACACCGTAGGGTGCCGACCCCGCGGGAAACAGAGGGGTTTCCAGCCGCAGGCGCCGCCGGGGCCTGCTTGCCGGTGCCCCCCCCCGGGGAGGGCGGCCGACCGGAACCCTGCCTCGCGGGTCTGATTGCTCCACCGGGTGGGTAGTACCTATATATCCTGCAAAATGACCATGGATGTGCCCCGGGGGGACCCATGAGCGACGCGCCCGACGGCCTGGACCACACTCCGGCCCCCGACCATCTCCTGCAGATCGCCTCCGGCTACATGGCGGCGAAGGTCCTCCTCGTCGCTGCCGGCCTCGGCCTCTTCACCGAACTGGCCGAAGGCCCCCTCGGCGCCGACGAACTGCGCTCCCGGCTGGAGCTCCACCCCCGCGCCGCCCGCGACTTCCTCGACACCCTCGTCGCGCTCGGCGCCCTGCGCCGCACCCCCGACACCCCGGACGCCCCGGGCCTGTACTCCAACACCCCCGCCACCGACCACTACCTCGTCCGCGGCCGCCCCGCCTACCTGGGCGGACTCCTGGAGATGAGCGACACCAGGATGTACGCGCTGTGGGGAAGCCTGGAGACGGCCCTGCGTACCGGCGAGCCGCAGAACGAGATCACAACCGGCGAAGAAGGCATGTACGCGGCCCTCTACCGCGACCCCGATCGCCTCACCGCCTTCCAACAGGCCATGACCGGCCTGTCCATGGGCTCCGCCCACGCCCTCGCCGAGACGGTCGACTGGCGGCCGTACCGCACCGTCGCCGACATCGGCTGCGCCGAAGGCGCCGTACTGACCCATCTCCTCCGGCGCCACCCCCACTTGCGCGGCACGGGCTTCGACCTCCCCGCGGTGGCCCCCGGCTTCCACCGCCGCGTCCAGGACACCGGCCTCGCCGGGCGGCTCTCCTTCACCGCCGGCGACTTCTTCACCGACCCGCTGCCCCGGGCGGACGTGCTGATCCTCGGGCACATCCTCAGCGGCTGGGCCCTGCCCAAGGCCAAGTCCCTGTTGCGCAAGGCGTACGAGGCGCTGCCGGACGGCGGCACCCTCATCATCTACGAGACCCTCCTGGACGACGCACGCCGGGAGAACATCCAGGGGCTGCTGATGAGCCTCACCATGCTCCTGGAAACACCCGGCGGCTTCGAGTACACCGGTGCCGACTGCCGCGCGTGGCTGGCGGACGCCGGATTCCGCGAGAGCCGGGTGCGGCACCTGGCCGGACCCGAATCGATGGTGATCGCCGGCAAATGACCGCCGGCGGCAGCCGGCCGTGCCCGGCGGTCAGGGCGCGGCCGCCCCCGCCGGGCCGGGGCGCATGAACTCCACCAGGCGCGCGAAACTGTCGCCCCCGTGCCCGGCGGCGACCGCCCGCCCGATCAGATCCCGGATCAGCTCCGGCATGCCGGAGCTGATCCCGCGGAGCTCGCCGGCATGGACCAGAATCTCCACCGTCCTGCGGTGGAGCTCCAAGGGAAACTCGCCCCCGGCGTACCGTCCGGCGTCGACCTGCGGCGCGTGGGCGCTCATGAAGCGGCCGACGGTGTCCAGCCACCGCCCGGCCACCTCGGTGTACACCGCCGCGGGCACGCCGCCGCCGGGCCCGTCCGCGCCCAGGAGCGCCACCCCGTGCAGCCACCCGGTCAACGCCGACCACAGCAGACCCAGCAGCGCCGTGTCGTACACCGACGGCAGGGCGGGGTCCGCCCCCAGGTACACCGGGTCGCCCAGGGCGGCGAGCACCCGGCGGCTGTCCTCGAAGTCCGCCCGCGATCCGGCGTAGAGCTGCATGAAGGCCGGGTCACCGATACCGGAGGGGGTCGCCATGACCGCCCCGTCGAGGTACTTCACCCGCCGGCCCTCGGCCCACGCGGCCGTCTTCCGCGCCGCGGGGGGCGAGCCGGAGGTGAGATTGACCAGGGTGCGACCCGTGAGATCGACCCCGGGCAGGCCGAGCACCTCCTCGACGGCGTCGTGGTCCGACACGCACACCACCACCAGCGGGCTCGCGGCCACGGCCTCGGCGGCCGACGCCGTCCGCACCGCTCCCCGGTCCGCGAGGGCCTCCGCCGGACCCGGCGTACGGTTCCACACGGCCGTCCGGTGCCCGGCGCCGACGAACGCCCCGGCCAGTGCCGACCCCATCGCCCCCAGACCGAGAACGGTCACCTCGGTGCCCATGGTTCCCCCTGAAACTCGCGGAATGGGCGAATGGTCAGTTACTCGCCCTTCTCATGACTTCCCTCGCAGGTCTCCGCCACGCATTCCCGGGGAAAGCGGACCTTCTCCACCCCCGCCGCCCCGCCCTCCGACTCCGGCGAAGACGGCCGCTACGGTACCTACCGATCTTGAGACGGGCCCCGGGCGGGGACCCGGAGTGAAAGGAACACCCCCATGCTCGCGGCAGCCGAGGACGAGATGCACGACGAGTTCTTCCCCTTCGTCGAGGCACCGGCAGACGGCTCCCGCTGGCAGGCCCCCACCGACCTCGAGCAGTACCTGTACAAACTGACCCGCGCCGACAACGCCTACGCCTACCTGCGCACCCTCGCCATCGAGGGCGTGTACTACCCGGTGCGTCTCGACGAGGCGCAGGCGGCCGGCGAGGACACCCACCCCGTGCTGACCACGCGAACCCCCGACGGGCGCACCGTCGCCCAGGTCTACACCTCCGGCCTGCTGCCCCGCCCGCACCCCGTCCTGGTCTACGAGCACGCCACCCTCGGCGCACTCGCGCAGATCCTGCCCGACGAGGTCGACATCCTCGCCGTCAATCCGGCCACCCCGTGCGAGCAGTACTTCGGGACCGGCGACGAGGAGCGGGAGGCATGGCTGGACCTGCACCACGAACTCTTCTCCCCCGACGCCCTGATGGACCGCGTGGTCACCCGCCGCACCGGCGCACCCGCCCCCGGGCTGCTCCTGCACGGCCTGGCCCTGGGCGCCCACCTGTGCTTCCGCAACGGCGACGCGTGGAACACCGCGCACTGGCACGGCATGGGCTACCGGGGCGAGCGCGAGCGCATCGCCGACTCCTGGGGCGTCCACGACCGCCAGGACTGGCTCGGCATCCAGCGAAGGCTCCTCGACGGCGAGGTCAGCCCCTGGTACTGGGACTTCGTCCTGGGCGCCCGCACCGCCCTGACCCGCGCCCGTGGCGGGGGGCCCGCCGACCCCGGACAGTGGCGCGAGACCGTCGAATCGACCCTGCGCGCCCGCGCCGGGGAGACCGGAACCACCGACGACGACCGCGAGTTCGCCGGTTTCGTGGCCCACCTGCGCGACCTGGTGGGCAAGATCCTGCGCTACGAGGCCCGCTTCCGCGCCGACGGGCTCCTGCCGCCCGACGGCACCGTCCGCACCGTCGCCGCCTGGGACATCGGCCGCGCCTCCAAGATGGCCCGCTGGGGCAGGGGCGCCCGCTACGCGACCGAGACCGAGATGCGCTCAGCGATCGAGAGCGCCTCCGCGGCCGCCCGGGCGGCGTACGGCACATGGGAGGAGTTCTCCGCCGGGTACATCCTGGGGCGCTGTCTGCACTTCGACGAGGAGCGCTTCGGCACCTGGTACACCACGGTCCTCCACGCGCACCGCGAACTGACCACCGACCCGGACAGCCCCTGGCGGACCGTGCCGTTCACCGGGGCCGCCTGACCTGCCGGGCAGGCGGTCACCCGCCGGAACGCCGGGCTCAGCCCCGCGGCCGGGCGTCACCCACATGACACACCCGGAACCCGATCCCCGCCCCGCGCAACCGCTCGATCAGCGCATCCCCCATGGCCGCTGCCGCCGTCACCTGGCCCGCCGTCTCCGGCAGCTCGTCCAGGGCCAGGCACAAGGACGCCTCCGCCAGCATCTTCGCCGTCTCCCCGTACCCCGGGTCACCTCCGCTGACCTCGGTGAACGCCCGCCGTCCGCCGCCTTCGCCCACCGCCCGCACCTGGAACCAGGCCCGCTCCCGTACCTCCGGCCCCGGCCCCCTGCCCGGCTCGTAACGGGCACTCAGCCAGGACCGGACGGCGGGCACCTGCGCGGCAGCCGCCAGCGCACCCACTCCCACCGGCCCCGCCAGCGCCACCGGCAGCGTCTTCACCGACGCGTAGTGCCGGTAGCGGAAATCGGGACCGTACCGGTCGAGGGACGCGGCCGACCGGCGCACGACCTGGGGGTCGATGGTGGGCAGGGGCAGCGCCCACGTCCCCGTCTCCCGGCTGAACCGCGGTGCCCCCAGCGGCGCCCGCACCCGCCTTCCGGCCGGCGCCGGCTCGTACCGGCGGCGCTCCCGGGCCGCGGCCCTCGCCTGCCGCTGCCGGGCCAGAATCGCCAGGGAGGTGACCAGCGTGCCACCCGAAATACGCCCCGACGACCGCACGAACCCGTCGACCGTCAGCGGCACCCCTTCCGGCAACTGCTGGACGTTGAAGTACACGGACAGGTCGTGCGGCAGCGCGTCGAAACCACAGGCGTGCACGATCCGCGCACCACTGCGGCGCGCCCGCTCGTCGTACCGCATCCACATCAGGTCCACGAACTCCGCCTCACCGGTCAGATCCGTGTAGTCGGTACCGGCCTCCGCGCACGCGGCCACCAGTTCCTCCCCGTACCAGAGGTACGGGCCGACGGTCGAAGCGACGACCCGGGCGGACTCGGCGAGTGCCCGCATCGCCGCCCGGTCACCCGCGTCGGCCCGGACCACGTCCACCTTCGCGGCCCGGTCCGGGTCGAGGACGGCCAAGCGCTCCCGCAACCGCTCCAGCTTCGCCGTGCCGCGCCCGGCGAGCGCCCACCGGCACCCCTGGGGAGCATGCGTCAGCAGGTACTCGGCGGTGAGCTCGCCGACGAACCCCGTCGCCCCGAAGAGCACGACGTCGTAAGTCCGCTCGGACGGCTTCTGCCTGTTCATCGGTCGGTCCTCCAGAGGCTCGGGTCAGGGCCCGCGGACCCCGTGACGGTCCGCGGAACCCCGAAGGGGATTCTCCCGGGTGCGCCCGGAAACCGGGCACACCCCGTGCGGCGGCCCGCACGGAGTGCGGGCCGCCGTTGCGAACACGGCGGCCCGTGTACTCCTTCTGCCGCTCAGGCGCGCCGGGTGTACCAGGCGCCCAGGCCGTCGCAGCCGGTCGCGTTGTAGGTGGTGCTGCGGTAGCCGGGCGGAATGGGCGAACCGGGGCAGGTCCAGATGCCGTCGCGGACGAGCTGGTGGAACCAGGCGCCGATGCCCTGGCATCCGGTGCGGTTGTAGCCGGTGGTGACGTAGCCGGGCGGGATGGGGGAGCCGGCGCAGGTCCAGGTCCGGTCCTTGGCGAGCTTGTGGCGCCACTGGCCGATGCCGTTGCAGCCGGCGCGGTCGTAGTCGGTGATGACGTACCCGGACACGATGGGCGAGCCCGAGCAGGTCCAGATGCCGTCCCGCACGGGTTCCTGGTACCAGGAACCCGCACCCTGGCACCCGGTGCGGTCGTACGCGGTGATGACGTGCCCGTCCGGGATCGGGGCCCCCGAACACGCCCACTTGCCGCGGGCCTTCGCCGCCGGCTCCGCCGCGGCGGCGGAGCCCGTGGCCGCGCCGGCGAGCACGGCCACCATCAGCCCTATCGCCGCGAGAACCGAGGCGATCCGGCCGCGGACGGAGGCCGCCATGACACCACTACGCAGGTGTCGCATCGATCTGTCCAACTCACCAGTCCTGTCTTCTCACTTGCTTCACCGCTGTCGGTGCACAAGGACACCGGACGGCGGCCCGGAAGTCACCCCTGCCCGGCCCGGATGTGAGAAGAGCGTCACGCTCCGCAAACAGCGCTCGTGCCGGGGCGAACCTGGTATGACTCCCTTGCAGCCCGCTCCGCGCCCCGGTGCCGGCGGTGCGGCCCGCACCCCTCCTGACCTCGGGCGGAACCGGAGCACTCCGCAGGCTTGGCAGCCGGCCTGATGCCGGGCGGAGCGCCCGCCAACCTGACGGGTCGTCTGTTCCGCCCCCGGGAACCGGCGGTGCGCGGCAGTCAGGGTGCACCGCCCCCGGCACCCGACACCCGGCCCCCTTCCGCCGCCTGCCCCGCACGCCGGGCGCCCCCGAACGCGCGGCGCAGCCGGAACGCACCCGCCCGGGCCGAATGCCCATGCACGAACCGGTGGGGGCCGACCGTTCCGGTGGCTGCGCGGCGGGCCCCAGAACATGCTGCGGACAGCGCGGTGGTGAGGCGAACCGTTCGCCTTCTGTCCATCACGCGCAGAAACGGCAGGAAGTCCATGCCCGTGCTCCCGCTCGCCCGGCGCTCCGCGACGGTCGTCGTCGCCGCGACCCTGATGGCCCTGGTCCCCGGCGCCGTCAGGGCCGATTCCCCGTCCCCCTCCCCGTCGTCCCCGGCCAAGCACGAAGCCGCCCCGATCAAGCACGAGGAATCGGGCGCGTACCTCGACGGCGGCACCGACACCTCGTCCGCCAAACCCCCCGCTCACACCACCAAGCCCTCGGGGGACCCGGCCTCGGCGCCCGGCAGTCAGAAGTGGTCCTACGACCCCGCCACCAAGCTCATCAAGAACGAGGCCAACGGCTGGTACCTCGGCAGCGGCGGCGACTCCTCCGCCGCCAAGGCGCCCGCCTACACCACCAAGTACACGGGGGAGGCCGCGGCCGCGCCCCCGCAGCTGAAGTGGACGTACGACGCGGCGACCAAACTCGTCAAGAACGAGGGCAACGGCTGGTACCTCGGCGCCGGGGGTGACGACTACTCCAAAGGCTCCGCGTACACCACGAAGTACACCGGAAGCCCGGCCTCGGCGCCCGCGCCGCTGAAGTGGTCCATACCGTCCTAGGCCACCAGTCCATGAGCGCGACCGTGGGGGTGCCCGCGCCGTCCGCCGCCGCGCGGAGGACGCCGGCGGGCGCGGCGACGGTGCCGGGGAGTGCCGCACCGCGCGAAAGCCGCTTCGGGCGCGCAGGCGGCCGTGCCCTGGTGTGCCCCTCGCCGGAGGGGCACACCAGGGTCTGCTGCCGCGTGGCTGGCAACGACGTCACGCTCACTGTTGAACCTCGCGCACCAGGCACCCCACCCTCCACGACCGTTGCTCACAACAGGGGAGTGCTCTCACCTCCATGCGCCCCCTCAACTTCACCCCGCTACCCCTTGTAGCTGCTCGGCGCCTCTCCGTAATGTCGGGGAATCGGAGCTTCCGGATCCTTTGAGGAGGTCGAGATGAAGCGCACCGCCCTTCTCGCGATGGCGGCCCTTGTGGTGCTGGCCAGCGGCGGGTCAAGTGCCACAGCCCACGGTGACCCGGGCACCGCCACCGTCCGCCCGAAAGAGCACGCGCCCAGAGCGGGCCTCGACGTCGGCGGCTTCGACCAGGTCTTCGGTGACGCCGTGGAGGTGGCACCCGGTGCCAACGGGCGCGCGACCGCCGTATGCCCACCCGGACGCGTCCCGGTCGGCGGTGGCGGGGAGACCTCCGCCTTCCGCATCTTCGTCACCGACTCCTTCGCCCAGGGCGCGAGCTGGGTCGCCCGCGGCACGAACACGGGCGACGCCGCCGAGTCGATGAGGGCCTTCGCCATGTGTGCGAACCGAGCGTGAAGCATGACCTCCTCCGGGCGGGTGCGGCCGGGACGCCGCCCGGCCGCACCCGGCACCCCGGAGCGGCGATGAGCCCCGACCCGCGCCGACGGAGCCGAGAAGGTCAGACCTCGCCGCGCCAGCCGCCGGTCTCGGTGCCGCGGGATTCGATGTACTCCTTGAACCGCTTCAGGTCCCCGGTGACCTGGCGCCGCGGGAACCCGAGCTTGTCACCGACGTTTTCGGTGAAATCGCCGGGATCGAAATCCATCTGCAGCATGACCTTGGTGGTGTTCTCGTCGATGCGGTGGAAGGTGACCACACCGGCCTGCCTGGCCTCACCGCCGACGGTCGTCCAGGCGACACGTTCGTCGGGAATCTGCTCGGTGATCTCCGCGTCGAATTCCCGCCGGGCGCCGGCCACCTTCGTGACCCAGTGGGTCAGGGTGTCGGTGCGCTGCTCGATCCGCTCCACCCCTTCCATGAACCGCGGGAACGATTCGAACTGCGTCCACTGGTTGTAGGCGGTGCGAACGGGGACGTTGACCTCGATGGACTCTTCGAGCTGCGACATCGGCGATTCCTTCCTTCGCGCTGTGTCCGGGCCCCGGGGACTCGCCGGGGTACGGGCGGCTGTGCCCGCCATCCGCCCGGCTACCCGCCCCCGCGCCGAACATGACCCCCGGAACGGAATGTCGTCCACCGGCTCCCGCGGCCGCGGTCACGGCCCGTGGCCGACCTCGCGCCCTGTCGGTCGGTCCCGCGCGGATGGACGCGACGGACGCGCGTCGGCGAAACCGGCGACACCTCAGCTGATCGGCCAGCAGCTGTACGCGTTGTAGGGAACGTTGTTGCAGGTATAGGACATGCCGTACACGCACCTGCCGATGTCGAACCAGTCGCCGGCGCAACACCCCCAACACGTGCCGTCCGCGTGGCACGACGTGTCACCGTCGCGACACGCGGGCTGCGCGGGGACACCGGCGGCTCCCTGCGGTCCGGCCGCACGGCCCGGCCCCCGCTGTGCCGGGGGAGAGGTGTGGATGCTCACCGGTTGCTGCGCAGGCCCGGGCTCCCGCCGGTGCTGCGGTGAGTGCTCACAGGGCGACGTCTGCTGCTGCGCGGCCCGCAGCAGAGAAGTGAGAACGGCGCACTCCGGTGTGCCGGTGTCTTTCAGTACGAGCTGGACGAAGGGGTGGGCGTGGTCGTCACAGGGCACGTGCCGGAGAGGTTCGACGCGGTCGATGAGGGAGACGGGGACGGTGACCCAGTCCTTGCAGGCGGTCCCCAGGGCGAACCGGATCGCGTTGGCCTCCTCGGCCGTCTTGGCCATGCCGGTCAGGGTCAGGGGGAGGGTGACGGCATCGGTGGTGAGGGCCTGGTGGAACTCTTCCCCGGAAATTGAGTTGTCCATGATGGGTACCTCGCCCAGGAAGACGGCTGTTGAGGAGGATTGTTCCCCTCGAACGGCTTGATCACTGCTCGCCGCCGACCTTGAGGAGGCACCCCTCCCCCACGGCGCTGCGGGCGGTGCCACAGGCTTCGCGTCAGCCTCGACGCCATGATGCGGCAACCCCTGCTCGACTGCTCCGGCGCTCCGGAGCAGTCGAGCAGGGGACATGCTCCCGGCGCAGGGGTACCGGCATGCCGTGCCGCTGCCCTGAAACAGCCGGCTTCCGAACAAGGACGGTCACTCGTGGGTCCGCCCCGTAAGGCACTCGTAAGGCTTCTGCCGTGTGGCAGCGTCACCCGATTCTCCCCTTTTATGTGGCCGCGCTGCGGGTAACCATCCCCCACATCCACTCCGAAGGACTCGTACCGCCTGGGGGCCGTGCCATGACCGTCGCCGCACTGCCGCTCCGACCCGTGCCCGGCCCCCGCGGCCTGCCCCTGCTCGGCCATCTCCCCGCCTTCGGCCAGGACCCCCTCACCTTCCTGACCCGGCTCCGCGAGAAGTTCGGCGACACCGTGACGTGGTCACTGGGTCCGAGGCGTAGCCTGCTGATCTCCCACCCGGAGCACATCGCTGAACTCCTGGGCGCGGTGGAGGTCAGCTTCGACACCCTCGAGATCGGCTGGACCCTCAAACAGGTCGTTGGCCAGAGCGTCATCCTCAGTCATGGAGACGACTGGCGCCGCAAGCGCGCCCTCGTCCAGCCGACCGTACGCCCCCGCCAGGTCCGCGCGTACGCCGCGACCATGACCGAGTGCGCACGCTCGTCGGCCGACCGGTGGAAAGACGGCGAACGGATCGACGTACGCGCGGAAATGGCCCTGATTACCCAACGCGTCGTGGTGCGGACCCTGTTCGGCAACGACCTGGGCGACCAGACCCGTACGCTCGCGGACGCGATGGCCGTGACCCAGCGGGAGACCGGGGCGGAACTGCGCGGCATCAGCCTCTTCCTGCCGCCCTGGGTCCGCACCCCGTCCCGTCGGCGGCTGCTCGCCGCCGTCGCGACCATCGACGCCGAAGTCGGCCGGCTGATCCGCGAGCGCCGGTCCGCCCCGGCGGACGCCACGCCGCACGACGACCTGCTCGGCCGCCTACTGGCCGCCCGCGACGAAGAGGGCCTGCCCCTGACGGCCAAAGAGGTCCGCGACGAAGCGGTGACCCTCTGGGCCGCCGGCCACGAGACCACCTCCACCGCACTGACCTGGGCCTGGTACCTGCTCTCGGCCCACCCCGAGGCCCGGGCCCGGCTGGACGAAGAGCTCGACCGCGTGCTCGGCGGCCGGCTGCCCACCATCGACGACTACGAGCAGTTGAGCTGGACCCAACAGGTCGTCAAGGAGACCCTGCGCCTGTACCCGCCCGTCTGGCTGCTCGCCGCCGTCGCCCGGCCGGGCTCCACTCTCGGCGGTACGCCCCTGCCGGCCGGGACGATCGTGTGGTGCAGCCAGTGGTCCACCCACCGTGACCCCCGGTGGTTCCCCGACCCCGCGGCCTTCCGCCCGGAACGCTGGCACCCCCAGGCCGCCGACCCGGTCCCCGACCACGCCTGGTTCCCCTTCGGCGGCGGTCCGCGCACCTGCCTGGGAGCCCGCTTCGCCCTGGTGGAAGCCGCCCTCGTGCTCGCCGCGACGGCCCAGCGCCACCACCTGGAATTCGACCCCGGCGAGGCCGCCGTCCAGCCCGGCCTGCTGCTCCAGTCGGCCGGCCCCCTGTACGCCACGATCCGGCGCCGGCCCACCGCCGGTTCGGCGACATCGGCTCCCCGCCCGGAGTAATAGGGGCGAAAGGGAAAACAGCGGACCAGGTGCACGGCCCGTCGAAGGCTCAAGGCAGACTCTGTATGTCGCAGTCCCGTACATCAGAGGATGACCCACGCATGATTACGCTCAAGAAGGAAGACGGCCCGGCGGATCTGGACGGAGTGACGCACCTGTCCATCGGGGTGTCCTGGGACCCCACCGCCGGCAGCAAGGGCGGAGTGCTGGGCGCGCTCCGCCGCAAGACCGGCACCGACCTCGACCTGATCGCCATCGCGATGCAGGGCGCGGACCCGGTGCGCCTCGCCGGCCTCGACTCCCTCGACCCCATGGGCAACGGTTCCCTGGTCCACAGCGGCGACAACCAGACCGGTCGCGGCGACGGCGACGACGAGACGGTGACGGTCGAGTTCGCGCGCGTCCCGTCCAACATCACGTCCATAGTCTTCGTCTCCGCCGCGTACAAGAAGGGCAGCTCCTTCCAGAACGCGCGCAACGTCAGCTTCAAGGTGTACGACGCCACCGGAGGCAGCACGCAGCAGGTCGCCGACATCTGGCCGAGTCTGCTCAGCAGCGACAACGGCTGCGCCGTGGCCAAGGCCGTGCGCGTCGGCGACAGCTGGAAGCTCGAGGTGATCAACGTGACGGGGAAGATCAAGCAGGGCGACGAGCACGCTCTGATGCGCTTCGCCATCAGCAAGTAGCGCGAGTCCAGGCGGCCCGGACACCGGTGGGTGTCCGGGCCGCCTGTCGTTGAGGGTGACCGACGCCCCCTCCCGGCGCACTGGCTGACGCTCCTTCAATGCTTGCGCTCCGAGCATGCACCAGCGACAGGACGCAGACATTGATGCGAAATACGCATGCCATTTGATAAGGTGCCGGGTATGGGGCTGGAAGAGTCGCTGCGGCTGACCGTGGCCGCGTTGATGCAGGCGACGGGGGAGTCGCAGCGCGCGGTCGCCTCGGTGCTGGGGCTGACGCAGACGCAGGTGTCGCGCCGGCAGTCGGGCGCCGCGTCGTGGACCCTGGACGATGTCGACGCCCTGGCCGTGCACTACGAAATCGGCGCCCTCGACCTGCTGGCGGGCCCCACGCGGGCGTGCGAGGCCCTGCCCGCCGGCCGGCACCGACCTACCGCAACGAAGAAGAGGGGGCGGTCCGGTGAGTGACTTCGACGCGATCGACTCACTGCTCGCCGCCGTCGGCCCGGAGGCCGGGCTCCCGACGATGGAGCGACGTCAGGAGTTGCGGGAGCGGGCCCGGTTGTCCAAGGCGCAGGTGGCACGTGCGCTCGGCGTGAGCCCGAGCACCGTCGCCGGATGGGAGAGCGGCCGGGACCCCTCCGGTGACATCCGGACCAAGTACGCGTACCTGCTCGACGGCCTGGCCGCCAAGTTCACCGATGAGACGCAGCCGGAGGCCGTTCCCGTCGCCCCGTCAGCCGGCGACCCCGGCGAGCCGGCGCCGGAACCCGCCGAGCAGGCCGGCCCCGCGGAGGACGGCGACGGCGATGAGGTGGAGACCCTTACCGTGCCGGAGCCGTGCGTGCTGTGCGGGAGCCCGGCCAGGCAGCGGGTGGAGGGGTTCGCTCAGCACCTGGACCCGGCCGACTGCCGGACGACGGCCCCCCCGGTCACGGCCGCCGCGCCGCCCGCGAAGGCGCCCGTACCACCCGAGGCTGTGGGGGCCGGGCGTCCCCCGGCGCGTACGGTGCGCCCCTCCGAGCGTTCCCGTGGCCCGGCCCGGCGTGCGTTCCAGGAGCCGTCCGGCCCGGTCGATCTGATCGGTCAGGCGGTGCGGGGCGCGCTGGCCGAGCACGACGGCGACGTCGAGGCGGCCACCGCCGCGTTGCTGAAGCGGGCGATTCCCGATGCGATGCGGCTGCTGGACGAGACGCGCAAGGGCGCCCGGTACGACATCGTCGCCCACCCCTGGATCCCCGAAGTCCTCAGGAAGCAGACCTCCCGCGGGGCGGACCAGGTCTGGGAGGCCCGCCCCAAATGGACCCGCCACGAGCTGCCGCCGGGCCGGCACGAGGTGACCGCGCTCGACGTCAACGGCGCCTACCTCTCCGCTCTGAAGACCCACCTCCCCCTCGGCCAGCTGGAACACTCCACCGGCTTCGCCCACGACCGCCGCCGCGCCGGCGTCCACCTCATCACCCCGCCCGCGTGGGAACACGAAGCGGTCCTGCCCAACCCCATCGGCAACCGCGACGAGCCCGGCCCGCTGTGGGTGACCGAACCGACCCTGCGCCTCCTGCTGCGCCTGTCGGGCCCGAAGTACGGGTGGTGCGAACCCCCGGAGATCCACGAGTCCTACACCTCCGGTGCCACGGAGAACCTCCTGGAAAAGTTCCGCGTCGCGCTCAAGGACGCCCGCGACACCGCGATCGAGCAGGACGACGAGGTCACTTTGGAGTACGTGAAGGCGATGTACTCGAAGTTCGTCTCGACGATGGGGGAGTCGAACTACAACCGGGAGCTGTACCGCCCGGACTGGATGCACATCATCCGTTCCCAGGCGTTCTCCAACCTGTGGCTCAAGGCCCTCAAGGCCCACGAGGAGGGCCTTCCGGTCGTGCGCGCGATGGGCACCGACGAACTCCATGTCATCGGCGACTGGCGCAGTGTCTTTCCCGAAGGCCGGGGCGTTACCGAAGTGAAGGTCAAGGACACCTACACCGCCGGAACCGACGCCGGAACTGACGCCGGCTCGGACGACAGCTCAGGGGAGGAGGGGGATTAATGCCGCAGAGGAACATCGACTTCGGGAAGTTCGGCGCCCGTGGCATCAAGGGCAGCGAGGCCGTCGCCCGTAAGCTCGACGAACTCGCGGGCGGCATCGCCACCCCGGTCACCGCCAGGCGCGGCCTGATGGCACGCCTGCATTACCTGACCAGGTCCGGCAAGAGCCGTCAGGCCGCCAGGGACGCCGGCTTGACGGTCACCGACCGGACGCTCAAAGCGTGGCTGGAGGGCAAACGGTCGCCCACGAAGGCCAACCTGGAACGGATCGACCGGGCCTACCGGTCGGTCCGCCGCCAGAACGTCGCCCGGCACCTCCTGGCCCGTCTCAACCGCGAAGGCCGTGGGACGAGGGTGGAGATCCACCCTCTCAACCAGTCCCAGGTGCCCCGCCCCCTCCAGCGGGTGGTGGAGTACCGGACGATGAACGTACGCCGGTGGGACCGCATCGTCGACACCTGGGCCGCCGACGACCCCCAGGGCCTCGACGACGCCTGGGGCGACACGATCGTGGACCTGGGTTCGCAGTGGGGCCAGTACGAGTACGTCACCAACATCGGCTTCGCCGCGTAGCGGCCCACTTCCGGGCCGCTCGCCGTTCCGGGCGCAGGAGCAGGGGCCCGTAGGGAGCACTGCTTTCCGTCAGGCGGCCCCGAACAGATGGCCCCGGACAGCCGGCCCCGGGCACATGCCGCCGGGCCGGGAGCCATGAAGGCTCCCGGCCCGGCGGCAGGCAGTACCGGCGGCGTCGCCCCTGTCACAGACGCGCGGGCTCAGCCGCTTCCACGCGGTCCGCCGCGCTCCGCTCCGGCCGCCGCGCCGCCGGCGTCGAGGGACGGCGAACGAGCAGCAGCGCCACGATGCCGCCCAGCACCCCCAGCGCGCCGGAGACCAGGAAGGTCTGCTGCAGCCCGGTGGCGAACGCCTCATGCACCAGGCGTCCGACCACGGCCCGCTCGGCGGGGCCCGCCTGGGCGATCACGGCACCCGCCTGGCCTCCCGCCAGGGCGTCGGCCGTCGCGGCGGGATCCGCCACGGACGCCGTTCCGTGGTCCCGGAGCGCGCCGGTCATCCCGGCGTGGAAGACGACCCCCAGAACGGCGATGCCCAGGGCGTTTCCGAGCTGACGCGCGGTGTTCACGGCACCGCTGGCCATGCCCCCGCGCTCGGGGCCGACGGACGCCAGTGCCGCGGACGCCAGCATGGGGGTCGCGAGGCCGACGCCGACGCCCGTCATCGCCAGGCCCGGCACCAGGACGGTCCAGCTCGACTCCGCGCCGATCGTGGCCTGGAGGAACGCGCCCCCGCCGATCAGCAGCAGCCCCGGGCCGACCGTCCAGCGCGGCGAGGCGCCGTGCAGGAAGCGCCCCGACAGCGACGCGACGAGGAACGCGGCCACACTCATGGGCAGACACGTGAGCCCGGCCGTGACCGGCCCCATGCCGCGGACGGACTGGAGCCACAGCGAGGTGTAGGCCAGGTACGAGAACGCGGCCACGGACAGCAGCACCGCGGCGACCATGAGCCCGGAGAAGGACCCCTGGCGGAAGAGCGTGAGGTCCAGCAGGGGCTCCCGCCGGCGCTTCTCGACCACCAGGAACGTGAGCAGTGCCACCGCGGCGAGGGCGAAGAGGCCCAGGGTGGTGGCCGAGGTCCAGCCGTGCTCGCTGCCCTTGATCAGGGCGTAGGTCGCGGCTCCCGCCGCGACGGTGAAGGCCGCCATGCCGGGCAGGTCCACGCCCCGGGACCGCCGGGCGGGTGTCGCGACGACGTACCGCAGGGTCATCACGATGGCGAGCACGCTGATCGGGAGGTTGACGAAGAAGATCCAGCGCCAGTCCAGGTGCTGGGTCAGCAGACCGCCCAGGACCGGCCCGGCCGCGGACGCCGCGCCGCTGACCGCGCCCCAGGCGCCGAACGCCACCCCCCGGTCCCGGCCCTGGTAGATGCTGCTGATCAGCGCCGTCGTCGTGGCCAGCATCGCGGCCCCGCCGATGCCCTGCACGCCGCGGAAGGCGATCAGGGCCAGCGGTCCCGTCGCCAGCCCGCAGGCCAGCGAGGCGAGCGCGAACAGCACCAGGCCCGCGACGTACACCTGCCGGTGACCGACGCGGTCGGCCAGCGCACCGACGCCCAGCAGCAGCGCGGCGAGCGCCAGCGCGTAGACGTCCATCACCCACTGCAGGTCCGCGAAGGAGGTGCGCAGGCTCTCGGCCATGTCGGGCAGCGCCACCACGACGATCGTGACGTCCACCAGCAGCATGAACGTTCCCAGGCACACCGCTACGAGCGGCAGCCACTTACGCATCCGAACCTCCAGAAACCCGTCACCGAACAAGAAGGGAGCGGAGCCGCGCCCCCGACCGGGTCGAAGCTCGCACCCGCCGGGCGGTTTCCAGAACCCACCCCCGCTCTGCTGACGGAATCCGACACGTTCGCCGTATGAGATGCTCGAAAACATGACCGACCACGGGTTCGACCTTCTCGACCGGCAGCTGGTCCAGGCTCTGATGATCGACGGCCGGGCCGCCTTCAGCCGCCTCGCCGCCGTCCTGGACACCACGGACCAGACGGTGATCCGCCGCTACCGACGGCTCCGCGGCGCGGGACTCCTCCGCGTGCTCGGCCTGCCGGTGGGCGAGCGCGTCGGCTTGTTCGAGTCCAGGCTGCGCATCCAGTGCGTCCCGGGCTCGGCCGTCGCCATCGCCGAGGCGCTCGCCCACCGCCCCGACACCGGCTGGGTCAAGATCTTCTCCGGCGGCTCCGAGGTCGGCTGCATGGTGAGCTCACGCACCTCGGAGGACCACGAGGCCCTCCTGCTCCGGAAGCTGCCCCGCACTCAGCAGGTCACCGGGGTGTCGGCACAGAGCCTGCTCCACCAGTACGCCGCGAGTTCAGGTCACTGGATGGGGCCGGCCGAACTCGACGAACAGCAGATCCGCGCACTGCAACCGCCGGCGTCGAGTCAGGAGGACACCATCCGCCTCGACGACTCCGACCACGCGATGCTGTCCGTGCTCGCGCGGGACGGCAGGGCGGGCTACCCCGAGCTCGCGAAGGCGACCGGCCGTTCGGAGTCCACAGTGCGGCGCCGGCTGGAGTACCTGCGCGGCAGCGGCGCGCTCTCCTTCGAGGTCGAGATCCTCCCCGTCCACCTGGGCTTCCGGACGGAGGCCACGCTCGCCGTGACCGTGGCCCCCGGTGACCTGGCCGAGGTCGGCCGGGCGCTCGCCGACCACCCTCAGGTGCCCTTCGTCGCGGCCACGACCGGCGCCTCCAACCTCGCCGCGACGGTGCTCTGCCAGGACCAGCGCGCCCTGTACACGTATATGACGGAAGGGATCGGCGCGATCGGAGCCGTACACCAGCTGGAGGTTCTCCCCGTGCTCCGCCACGTCAAACGGGCGGGCCTGCTCAGTGACGGCAGCCGGCTCTTCGACCCACCGCGCTGAGCCGCCGCCCGGCAGGCGCCCGGCGCGGGCCGGTGCGCAGATGCCCCGCGTGACGGCAGGTGTGATCCCTCTCCTTGCCCGGGCGGCCAGGCCCTGATGAGGTGAGCGGATGCGTCCCGCCGTCCTTCTCACCGTCTGCACCGTTACCGCCGGAGCCCTGCTCGTCGCCGGCTGCGGATCGCAGAACGCCGCCTCCAGCCCCCGCGCCGCGTCCGGTTCGCCGACGTGCGCCCCCCGGCCGCCCGCCGACGGGACTGCCTCCGGGCCGAAGCGGGACCAAGTGGTCCTCCTCGACCAGGGCTGTGGCGCGTCACCCAGCGCCCGCACCGAGTTTCAGGTCACCAACACCGAGACCGAACCGCTCACCTACACCATCACCTTCACCTTCCTGGACAACTCAGGGCGGGCCATGGACAACACGCGGCAGACCGTGGCGAACGTGGCGCCCGGCCGGACCGTCCAGCGCACCGTCGAGCCGGGGAGAGGCGAGGGCGGGCGCGTGCGCATCACCCAGGTCAGGGCGGTCCCGGCGGACGAGGCCCCCGCCACTTCCGCGGAATGCCCGCGTTCCGGGATGCGCGTGACGGCCGATGACGGTGACGCCGCCATGGGACTCCGCGCTGTAGGGCTGCACCTGACCAACTGCGGCACGGGCGTCGTCCGCGTGAACGGCTACCCCAGCCTCCAACTCCTCGACGAAACCCGGAAGCCGGTGACCGGCGTGCGGATCCTCGACGGCACCGCCGAGATCTCCACCGGCGGCCCGGACACCTCGCCCTCGCCCGTCACCCTGCAACCCGGTGAGAGCGCGTCCGCCTCCCTGATGTGGCGCAACACCACGATGTCGGGCACCCCCGTGAACGCCCCCTACGTCCGGGTGAAAGCGACACCGGGAGCTCCGCCCGTCGTCGTGACACCGGAACTGGACCTCGGCACCACCGGCAAGCTCGGCGTCAGCCCCTGGTCGAAGGACAAGCCGCGCACGCGGTGAAGGAACGATGAACGAACACGGACGCCGGAGCCGCGGGCCGTCAGCCGGCCTGTGCCCCGGCAGCGGCGTGACGGGGGCGGGCAGCGGCCCCCATCGCCGCTGAAGCGGTGGAGATCGTCTCATCGAGGACGTCGCGCGAGCGGATCAAGTCGGTGATCAACCGATTGATGCGGTCCCGTTCCTCCGTCAGCTCGGTGACCAGCAGCGGAGTGGCGACCTCGGAAGGACCGCCGTCCGCGTCACGCATGCACGGCAGCAGCCTGGCGATCTTCTTGCTGTTGAGCCCCGCGGCGTAGAGGGCCTGAACGCGGATGACCCGGTCGACCGCCCACTCGCCGTAGTGCCGCTGACCACCGGGAGTACGCTCGGCCTCCAGCAGCCCCTGCGTCTCGTAATAGCGCAGCGAACGCTCGCTCACCCCGCTGCGCCGGGCCAGTTCACCGATCCGCATTGCCCACCTCACCCGCTCGTCCCCGACTTGAACCTGACACTGGTGTTAACTTCTACCGTATCGGCATGACGAACACAGCAGCGCTTTCTCCCCTGTTTGAAGCTTCCCGGCTCGGCCCCCTGCACCTGCCCAACCGCCTCGTGATGGCACCGCTGACCCGTAACCGCGCCGGCGCGGACGGCGTCCCGCAGCCGATCATGGCCACGTACTACGCGCAGCGCGCCTCCGCGGGCCTGATCATCGCCGAGGCCGCTACGCCGAACGCCGTGGGGCAGACCTACCCCAACATTCCCGCGATCTACAACGAGGCACACGTGGCCGGATGGCGGCAGGTCACCGACGCGGTGCGGGCTCAGGGCGGCCGGATGTTCCTGCAACTGCAGCACGGCGGCCGGGTCGGTCACCCCGACAACAGCGGCCTGATGCCCGTCGCACCTTCGCCGGTACCGCTCCCGGAGACGATCCACACCCCCAGCGGGCGTCAGGACGCCGTCGTCCCCCGGGAGATGACCCTTGAGGACATCCACTCCACCGTGGCCGATTTCGCCGCGGCCGCCCGCAACGCCGTGGACGCCGGCTTCGCCGGAGTGGAGGTGCATGCCGCCAACGGCCAGCTCCTGCACCAGTTCATGGCGCGGGGCACCAACCGCCGCACCGACGCCTACGGTGGCACGGTCGCCGGCCGCATCCGGTTCGCCGTCGAGGTGGTCCGGGCCGTCGCCGAAGCGATCGGCCCGGAGCGGGTGGGCCTGCGCATCTCCCCGGGAGCGAGCTTCAACGGCATCGTCGAGGGAGACACGGGGAGCATTTACCCGGCCCTCGTCGAGGCACTGGCGGACACCGGCCTGGCCTACCTGCACCTCGTGTTCGCCGACCCGGACCAGCCCCTCTTCCAGGACATCCGGAAGTCCTGGCCGGGCACGCTGATGGCCAACCCGGTACTGGGCTGGGGGGAGCCCCTGCCCGCCGACGGCGGGCAGCACGCCGGCGAACGGCTGCTGACCGCGGGAGCCGACCTGATCTCCCTGGGCCGCGCGTTCCTGGCCAACCCCGACCTGGTCGAACGGCTGCGCACCGGCGCACCGCTCAACCAGGTACGCGACCGGCACATGATGTATGTGGGCGGCGAGACCGGATACACCGACTACCCGACGCTGGCCGCCACCCGGCCCCGGGCCGCGGCACCCGAGCTCGTCGGGTCGTCACCGCGGTGACGGGCTGACAGCACGCGGCCCGGTCTCCGGTCGCCGGCGGGACACGCCATCCGCCGTGGCCGCATCACACCCGTAGCCGTTTCCGCCAAAGTACGCGAACCCCTCCCCGCCGCTGCCGTTCCGCGCGGATCGCCTATAGCCTGCGGCGTGGTCACGGGCCCGGACACGGGCTCCGGGCCGTACGGCATGTACGACTCATGATCCATGCGCTTCCGTCACTCGACGCAGGAGGACACATGAAGTCGCACTACCGTCTGCCGGGCATCCTCGCGGCAGCCGCAGCGATGCTGCTCACCTCCGGGATCACCAGCGCTTCCGCCTCCGCCCCGGACAGCAAGCCCGGTCCGAGCGGGACGCAGGCGTACGGGTGGGTCCGCAACGCCAACAGCGCCCACTGCCTGGCCGTTCCCGGTGGCAGCACCGAGAACGGGGCCGGGCTCATCCAGTGGGGCTGCGGCAGCTGGAAGGACCACTACTGGCAGTTCGAGCACGCGTTCAACAGCGGAGGCCGCGGCTACTACCGCGTCAGGAACCTCAACAGCGGTCAGTGCCTGGCCGTGCCGGGCGCGAGCAAGACAGAGGGTACCCAGGTCATCCAGTGGCCTTGCGGCACGTGGGCCGACCACTACTGGGGTATCGACTACACCAGCGGCGGCAAGCGCCTGGTGAACTGGAACAGCGGCCAGTGCCTCGCGATCCCGGGCGCCAGCCGTGCCCAGGGCGAGAAGGCCATCCAGTGGCCCTGCGGCACCTGGGCCGACCACTACTGGAACTTCTGAGCCCGCCCGCACCCACGACGGACCGTGCCCGGTGGACTCGTTCCACCGGGCACGCTCAAGGTGCCCGGCCGGGGCCGTCCAACGCCTGACGGGCGCCAGGAAATTCGGTCGCGGAGGCCGCCCCGGTTCTGCAGACTCCGGCCTATGGACCGTTTGACGGAGATCGCCGACCGGCTGGCAGGAATCGGCGGCATCGCCGGGGTGTGCCTGGGCGGCAGCCGGGCCAGAGGCACGCACCGCCCCGACTCCGACGTCGACCTGGGTCTGTACTACCGGCCGCCGCTGGACACCGCCGCCCTGCGCCTCCTCGCGTCCGAGCTGACGGGCGAGGATGTCGAGGTGACGGAGCCGGGCGGCTGGGGGCCGTGGGTGGACGGCGGCGCCTGGCTGACCATCGACGGCCATCACGTCGACTGGATCTACCGCGATCTGGACCGGGTGCACCAGATCTGGCAGCACTGCCGGGCGGGCCGTTTCGAGGTAGGAGCCCAGGCCGGCCACCCGCTGGGGGTGTACTCCCACGCGTACGTCGGCGAGCTGGCCCTCGGGCGCGTCCTCGCCGACCCCGGTGGTGAACTCCAGGCTCTGCGGCAGGAGGCGCGCCACTATCCGGAGCCGCTGCGAGCAGCACTGATCGCCAACGCGCAGTGGGAGACTCCGTTCATCCTGGCCGCCGCCCGCAAGGGAGCCACCGGCGGCGACGCCTTCTACGTCGCCGGCTGCCTCTTCCGCGCCGTCGGCCTCCTCGTCCACGCCCTGCACGCCCACGCCGGCCGCTGGGTGCTCAACGAAAAGGGGGCCGTGCGGGCTGCGGGAGAACTCCCGGCTGCTCCACCGCGTTTCGCCGCGCGGGCCCACGCGTTGTTCGCCCCGCCCGGCACAACCCCGCACGCACTCTCCGCCGCACTCTACGCGGCGGACGAGCTGACCGCCGCGGTACTCGGAGCCGTGACCTGAACCGGCCCGGCGACCGGGCAGGGGGCCGGTGGGGCGCAGGCCGGGGGAGTGGCGAACCGCGCCCGATCACGGGGACGGGGGGAGTTGTCCGCGCACCCATGCGGGGTCGGGGTTGACGTGCGGCCGGCCGGCCACCATGACGGTCGGGACGGTCTCGTTGCCGCCGTTGACCGCCCTCACCGCGGTCGCCGCGGCCGGGTCGCGCCAGATGTCGACCCAATGCAGCCGGCGAGCGCCGCGACCCAACCGGAAGCGCAGGCGCAGGCAGTACTTGCAGCCCGCGCGCCAGTAGACGATCGGCCGACCGTCGACCGCACTGCGGCGTCGCGCCTCCGCCGCACTGATCGACCGTGGGAACGCCAGCGGCGAGTGCAGCGCCGCGAGCAGGACGAACGCCGGCAGCAGTGCGATGGCGGCGCCGGGGAGCCCCCTGACGGCCGACGTGGTAGCGACAAGCACACCGCAGAGGACCAGCGATATCGGCAAAATCCAGGCGCGCATCATGATCACGCAGGCTATCGGTTCTCTGTGTGGTTCTCTGTGCGCAGAGGAGCCCGGGGCCGGCCCGCTGAGCCCCTCCGCGCGTCAATGTCCGTTGGCTCTCAGCGGCGCGTGCGGTAACTCTTGCTGCCGGCCGCCACGTACTCCGACCACGTGGCGACGTCCTTCGAGTCCGGCGCCCGGAGCTTCGGGGCGACGCCGTAGTCGGAGAACTCCTCGGTGATCCGCTGGTCCCCCTTGGACGTCCTGCCCTTCTCCTCCTCCTTGGCGATGAATCCGTCCTTGTCGACCCAGACGTCGATTTCCGCCTTCTGCGTGCCGGATTCACCGGTCTGCAGGACGTACACGTCCCGATAGTCCTTCGTCATGGCCGGACCCTCGTAGTTCTTCAGGTCGGCGAGGACGACGGTGCCCCGGTAATGGTCGGTGACGCGCCCGCCCACCGTGTCCCCGCCGACGTGCTTGAGGTCCTTGGAGACGGCCAGCAGGGCGCCGACCCACTTCTTCACGGAGCCCCCGACGCGTCGGTAGGCGTTCTCCTTGGGCGGCGTCGACGGCGAGGCAGCCGGCTGCTCAGCCTTGGCGGCGGGCTCGTCCGTGGTGAACCAGGACTTGCCCGGCACGTCCTTGGTGGCCATGTACGACACACCGTCCACGGACAGCATGTGGGTCTCGGCCGTCTTGACTTCGGTCGCCTCGGGTTCGTTCTGGAAGACCATCTCGGCGCGGGCCTCCGGCTCGTCGCCGGTCTTGCTGGTCTCGACGGTCCGGTAGGAGTTCTGCTGCGCCATCTTCGCCACCGCGGCCTTCAGCACCACGGGCGCGTCGGCACGCTTGCCGGCCGCCGCGCCGCCGGGACGTGCGGAGGAGCCGTCCTCGGCGTCCGCCGCCTTCGTGTCGTGACCGCCGCAGGCTGCCAGGCCCATCACCAGAGCGGCGCTTGCGGCCGCCATGACGCTCTTACGGATCGCCTTCACGGCCTATAACGTCCTTTGTCAGTCCTGAATAAACAAGGGGAGACTATCCCTTTTGCCGCAGCTCATTCGAATCTTTTGTCGAGCGGAGCGGACGCGCGGTCTCGCCGGCGGGCGCGGGCGCGGGCCCTTGAGCGGGCGGGGGGACGGTGCGGAGGAACGGCTGGTCGCGAGGCGCGACGGCGTCAATCGGCCCGGCGGCCCGGAGCACGGCGTCCAAGGCACGCTGCGGGTCGGTGGTGTACATGCCGCTGGCCCAGGCGGCATTGGCTTCGATCACCGCCCATCGCCCGTCGGCTGTGCCCACGTCCACCACGATGGCGGAGGGAAGGGTGGCTGCGCATCCGGCCAGCAGTTCCGCCCCGAAGGCGGCCGCGTCCTTGTGCAAGGGGCCCAGGCTCAGCCGCCCGTGCTGCGCGTACCGGCTGCCGGCGTGGACGCTTCCGTCCAGGAGGTACAGCCGGTACTCGGCGGTGAACTCCACCACGTCGCTGACCAGTACCGGTGTGTGCGGATCCACCGCGTCCGGGCCGGGCAGCCGTGACCCGTCGGAGTAGACCCGCGCCGGTATCCGCTTGTCGTTGGGCGACTTGACGAACGCCGGCCGGCGCAGACCGTAGGCCTCACGGATCGGCACGAGGATGATCTCGCGCCGGGTGTACTCCCAGGGCACACGAGCCAGCCAGTCCTCGGGTGCCTCCAGCAACCCGATGCCCAGCGCCGGCGCCACGGCGTCCGCGAAGCCGGGCCCGGCGTGCAAATGGCTCGCACTCAAGCCGACCGGTACGGCGAACGAAGACAACTGCACAGTGGGCACACCTCGGCGATGAGCGGCGTCACGCAGTGTCTGCGCGGAGGTAGTGAGCCGGGGCGGCAGAACGAGAGTCATAACCTCCGATCATGGCCCACGGCCGGCAACGAGCCCGCACCGGTGTCCCGGTGCTCGACCCCGTACGTTGCCCTACGCTCCGCGTACGCGCGGAGCGCCACGAGAAGCAGCGAGGCCAGTACTCCTTCCGCTACCGTCCGGACCATCGGTCAGACACCAGGTCCGCACGCTCATGGCCCAGAATCGGGAAGCGTGAGTCAGCGCGCGTGAGGTTGCGGCACACTCGCCAAGTGATCGTTTTGCAACCCGTTCTCGAAATCTACGCCCCCGACGACTTCGACCTCTGGCCGGTCGCCGAGCTCCAGCCGTACGACTTCCTGCCCCTCAGCGGCGCGCTCGGCCCGGCCGAAGTCGGTACGGCGATCATGCGCATCGCCGACTGCAACAACGTCGACGCCGAGGACGACGCCGAGGACGACAACAGCCCACCGCCGCCCGCCGACCCGATCGACTCCTTCCTGCACGGGCTGCTCACCATGGACGACCTCTTCGCAGCCGGGGGCCTGCGGGTCACGGACACCACCACCGGCACCACCTTCCTGCCCGGCTGCTGCAACGGGCTCGAAGAGCGGCATGACTGGCTAGAGGTCCTCGACGGCGACGGCCGGGCTTCCTTCGGTCACGACCCCTCCCCACTCGCCGAGCGCCTCGGCGACACGGTCCGATTGACCGTCGACGCCGAGCAGGACGACAGCCCCGTGATCGAACTCCCCCTCGCCGAGCTGCGCCGCCTGCTCGGCGCGGCGGAGCGCGACCTGGCCGACTTCCTCCACCTGGCCGCCGACTGGGCCGCGCAGCACCTGCCCGACCACGCCGCCTCGGTCACCGCAGCCCTCGCACGCGCCCTGGTCCTGCCGGGACACCACAGCTAGCGCCTGTCGGGAAAGCGCCGGCCACAGCCACAGGTCAATGTCTGATCGACGCCGGCGTGATCCGTCCCGTCGCCCACACTATGGACAGCCACTCATTGAGCGGCTGGCCAGGTGGTCGATGCGGCTCAGGTGTTCGACCCAGTCCGGACCCATCTCCCGGTGCAGTTTTTCCTGTGCCCGGAGGAAGTCGCCGCCCTCGGCCGGCGCCCAGGGCCGTGTGCGCTCTGTTTCGATGGCTGCGGCCAGAGCCGGCGGGTGCTGCCACCGGCCCTCGGGTGAAAGCGCGTTGTCGTACCGCGGTCTTCCTTCTCCACGCCGCAGGACAGCGACGTAGTCGGCCAGAGCATGCTCGTCGACGAGCTGTGCGAGATCGAGCATGCCCCGGTAGGACTGATCGGCGTTGGCCTGTACCGTCAGACGGCCGCTGCCGCGTTCCTTCACCTGCTCGTGATATCGGTGGACGATCCCCTGGTTGCTCATCGCCTCCGCCACGCCCATGGCCAGCAACTCGACGCGAAAGCCGCACTGGCGATAGGCCCGCATCGTCCCGGCGACCGCTTCGCCGTCCTGCGAGGTCTCCTGGATGACGGCGTTGACCCCGTTCTCACGCACGTACTCGTGGGCCTGGTCCATCCACCGCCGGCCGTCCGCCCGCGTGTAGGCCGCCATCAGCTTGTCGTCCTGCCGCATCAGCTGGGCGTACTGGGGGTGGTAGGGCTTGTAGAGATCGCTGTCGACGTCGATGAAGCCACCGCGCTTGTTCAACGTGCCGACGAGCATGTGGGCCACCCGCGTCTTGCCGGCGCCGGGCTGACCGAGGAGGACGACCACCGTGGGGGTCGCCTGGGGCGTCCGGCCCGATAACTGCTCCGGGACGATTCCCTCCGCGAAGATTCTTCGGTTCTCCGCCTCGGGCAGGAGGTAACGCGCGACATCCGGTGAGGTCACGCCTGGTCTCCCACCTTGGTGGGCCAAGGACGCGTAGTGCTGACGAACCCTCGCGATCTCCGCGTGGTCACTCGGGTCCAGAGCCTGACGGACACGGGCACACTCATCCCGCCGGTTTCGCCGATCCGCGATGACCACCGGGTCCGGCTCCGGCTCGGCCTCCTCGGCCGCGATCCGCGCGCTGTAGGCGCCGACCGCACTGTTGATCGCTTCGATCGCGGCCTCGTAGGCCACGGACTCCTCACTCGACCACGGGAAGCCAGTGATCGAGGAGATCACCGAGTCGTCCGAGGGCTTGGACCTGTTCATGTGTCTTCCTCTCACACAGCGGTGTTCTCACTTCACCGGCGGGCTGGGGCCCGACCTGACCGGGAGTCGGTGGGCGCTGACCATGCCCGGTACAGGCGTCTTCCGAGAGGTGGACCGGCCCGGGCGTCGACGGTGGGCCATGGTGCACGCGTCGCCGGCGTCCGGGAGCGGTACTGCCCCCGCGGCCCAGCCGACGCCCCGGTCGCCGCCGAGGGCGTTGTCAGTGCCCTGCGCTACGGTCGATTCCCCCGGTCAGGGGTGCACCGTTCCCGCCTGGCCTCTATCTCAGGCCAGGCGGGAACGGTCCGGCACGCGCCCCTTTGTTCTCGGCACGGGGGCGTGCCCTCTTCCGGATGGAAGGGCGACACCAAGGTGTCCTGTCTCCATATGACGGGCTCCCCGAGGGGATTGCAAGGAAAACCGGGAACTTCGCCCGCGATGTGCCCTCGGCGTGTTCTACGTGCACCGGAATGGTCATCTCCGGCTCCACAGCTGACCGCCCACGACATCTAATGTTCCGTGATTTCACGATCACATGGCGTAACGCGTCATGCCGGGGTCATGCTGAGGCCCCCTCAACCACGGTTCGGCACCCGCTGGTTGAACGGGACCCCTGTAGACGGGGTCTCCGGATGGCTGTGGCATGACACGAAAGGACAACTATGGAAACCAGGAAGATAGCCATGCTGTTGGCGCTAGCCGTGATGGTGTTCGCCTGGAGCACGGCGATGGCGGTGATGGGTCACGTAACGCTGATCGCCTCCCTGGCCCCCGTACTCGGCCTGACCGTGACTCAGGTCCTGCGCGGGTTCCGCTCGCACACCGCGCAGGGGCACCGCGGGGCGGCGGTGCCCGACAAGGAGGACGGCGCCCCGTGACCACGTCGTTCAACGTGCCGGGGCCGGCCCCCGAGCCGGCCCCGGTCCGCCCCGGCCGCAAGCTCGGCCCCATCGCGGTCACGGTCAGCAGCTCCCATCGAGCCTGGCTCGATCCGACCCGCGAGCGCTACCTCGCCAGCGGCCGCACCCTCAGCGAGCTCAGCCACCGCGTCCCGCTGGCGAAGTCCAAGCTCTCCGAGCTGCTGCGCGGCGTGGGCCACTACCCGCGCTGGGAGGTCATCCACCGCCTGGCCACCGAACTGAACATCCCCGGCTGGCCCCTGTACCGGCTGTGGCGGCAGGCGGCCCTGGACGCTGGCAAGAGCCGGGACTGGGTCAATCGTTCCACCGACGGGACCATCGCCGTGGCCACCGCCCAGTCCGGGCCTCCCCTGGAACACGGCGCCCTGCGCTCCATGGTCGAAGCGGACTACCGCCGCTACGCCGAAGCGTTTCTCCAGGGCGACCCCTGCGACTCGGCCCTGGAGGACGTCTTCGCCATCCTGTGGCTGTCCTTCGACGACGCCCTCGCCAGCCCGGACATCCGCCGTTACGCCTGGAACATCCTGCGCGCCACGGTGAAGGCCAAGGCCGACTACCGGGACCAGCGGCCCGTACTGGGCGACGCCGCCTTCGACACCGTCGCCCTGCGCCGGCAGACCTCTGCAGCCGGCCAGGCGGCGCAGCTGGCGGAGAGCCTGGAGCTGTTCACCGCGATCAGCAAACTGCCCGACGCCCAGCTCGACGTCATGGTGCTGCGGCGCCTGTGCGGGCTCACCCCCGAGAAGGTCTCCGACATCCTCGGCCTTCCCCTGGCCGCTGTACGGTCCGACGAACGCCACGCCGAACGCTTCCTGGATGACACCATCGATCTGCTGCCGCCCCAGACCGGAGGCCCCACACCATGACCACGTTCGACGACATCCTGTCCAGGGCACTGCTCGCCCCCGACCGCGCCGTGCCCCGCGACACCGTCCCGCCCCGCGCGGCCGCCCCGGGCGCCCGGCCGGCGGTCACACCGGGCCGGACGCCGAACGCGTCGGCGGCCGCGGCGGAGGACCTGCGCGCGCTGTGCGAAACCCTGGTCACCCACACCCCCACCACCGCGGTCGCCCGCTTCGTCACGGATCAGGTGCCCGCGCCGCGCAGCGCGCTGGTCCTGGCCTGCGTCCTGCAACTGACCGACACCGACGACGGCGCCCGGTTCTGGTGGCAGTACGCCGCCGGGGCCGGCCAGCCCGCCGCCGCCTACTGCCTCTACCTCCACCACCTCGCCCTCGGCGAGACCCACACCGCCCGCTGGTGGCACCACCAGACCGACTACACACACACCTCAGCCGCTCCCGCGCACACCACCTTTCACCGAGACAACAAACCCGTCATCCTCCACCACAACGACCGGGCCCCGACTACCACGATCCTGAGCGTCCTGCGCCGCCTCGCCCAACACACCACTCGCCCCCGCTCCGCCGTCGTCACCGAGCTCATGGACTACATGCCCACCGCCGTCGCGGTCGGCTACCTCCGCGAACCCGAAAGCGAGCTGCCCCTGCCCGGCCCTGACTTCGCCCGCAAGATCCGCGCCCTGCTGGACACGGCCGCCGACCGGCCCGACGCGCCCAGCGACCTCCCGGCCCGCCCGCACACTCGCCAAGGGCTCCGGCGGGACGCCTCCCGTTCCGCGATGTGTGTCCACCGTCGGGTCGACGAGGCCGCGGCCCACTGACGGAGTGCCGCGCCCCCGGAACTCCGCCCGGGGGCGCGATCGCCGGTCAGACCGTGGCCGGCTGAGGTTCCTCAAGGGCGTCGGCGACCCTTCGCGCCATCGCCCGCAGACGCGGCGGCAGGGACTCCAGCGATGTCCGGTCGCCGCAGAGCCGGGCCTTGAGTCCGTGAAGGCACGCCTGGGCCCATAGCTGCTCGGGCTCCTCCTCGGGGTCCTGGGCCACTTGGGCGTGGTACTGCCCTGTCAGAAACCCCATGTGGTGCCTCGCGTCTTCCGGGGCGGGCCGGCCGAGGACGCCGTCCAGGTAGGCGTGCTCAGCGGCTTGCGGGCCGGCTGTCCGGTCCTGCTGCCGGCGGGGCTGGAGGTAGCGCTGGAGGGTGTCCCTGCCGGCGCCCTCCCGCTCCATGTACGCGGCGATCAGCATCGAGGCCGTGTCGAGGGTGTCCGCCGCGTCCGTGGCCCGGTGCAGCGCCATTCGCTTCCCGTCGCGCACCAGGTCGGGCGCCGTGTAGCGCAGCGCGTCGCTGCAGTGCAGGACCGATTCGGCAACGAGCTGGTGGACCGCATGGCGCAGCGGTTCGGGCAGAGGAGTGTCTTCCATGGCCGCACGCTATGGCGCCGCGTGCCCGGCGACGACGCGACAAGCCGCCCGATCGGCCAAACAGGGCGGGCTTCCGGGGGCTGACGTTGTTCTTCGCCTTCGGCCTCGAACAGTGTCTCGAACTGAGTCGCCATCTGGCCCATCAGGTTGCCCTGGTCACCGCGGGCCTCGACGCCCGGACCGGCCTGCTCGGGGGCTCACCCTCCCGGCCTGGAGGCCCGCGCCTCCTGGCGGCGGCCTCGATCCCCTCCTTCAGCGCTGTTCGAGGTCGATTACCTCACTGTCGAACACGCGAAAATCTATGTCGGCTGGAGTAGACGTTGGGCGGTGGTGTGACTATGGTTTCTCTCATAGCCCAGAGAGACCGCAGGGCCTGGCAGAGATGAACTGCCGGCAGTAGTACCCGTAGTTGCAGTGCGCAGGACGGTGCGGCGGTGGAGTTCCGAAGCCAGGGTTGTTGCAGGACGGTGACGGGGCTGACGGCCGGACCGGGTGGCCCGCAGTGATCAGGGGCCGCCATGAGCAGTACCCAGCAGTGAGGTCAGTGAGCAGCACCTCGGTGAAGGCGTCGGCTGCGGGCGCGCGCACCGGGAAGTCCGGCAGTGGGGTTCTAAGCCAGCGCAGACGCAGGACGGGCAACGGGGCTGGCTGCCGGAGAGTGGCGCTGTCACAGGTCACGGAGCAGTTCGCAACACCAGCAGTACGCAGTACCCACTTGATAGCAGTTGATCACCGAGGGAAGAACGGAGGAAAGCGCGCCATCAGGATCGCCCGGGCGGAAGTGGTGAGCCCGGGTACCGCAGGACATCGATAGTGAGGTGGTCTCCGGTCAAGCAACCGCGATCCCCGCAGCCCCGACAGCATTCCGGTCGGGTACGCGGATACAGAACGCCGGCGCAGGAACAGGGCCGGCAGATGGTGTAGCAGTTCCTTCGGGGTCCTGGTGCCGTACGGCACCAGGACCCCTCTACGCGTTCCACAGAGAGGTGCAAATGACAGCAGACGACTCCAACGGCCGTCTCGACGATGACGATTACCCCGCCTACACCATGGGCCGGGCCGCCGAGATGCTCGGCACCACCCAGGGCTTCCTCCGCGCCATCGGCGAAGCCCGCCTCATCACCCCGCTCCGCTCCGCGGGCGGGCACCGCCGATACTCCCGCTACCAGCTGCGCATCGCGGCCCGCGCCCGGGAACTCGTCGACCAGGGCACCTCCATCGAGGCCGCCTGTCGCATCGTCATCCTGGAAGACCAGCTCGCAGAAGCCCAGCGCATCAACGCCGAATACCGCCGCGCCGCCGAATCGGCGCACTCGGCGTCCGCGGGCTGAGACGGCTGAGGCTCGTCCCTCCGCAGAAGCTTCGCGGCTGCCACCCGCAGGTCGCCCGGGACGCCGAGCGTTCCGGGCCGGCCTCGTCCTGCACGGCCCGCGGGCCGGCTTTGGTGCTGCGCCGATCAGCAGACCGCTGTCTCAGGCCGACGCCTCGCGTCGGCCCGACGCCAGGATCCGGTCGATGTGATGGTCGAGCATGCGCCCGGCGGCATCCGGTGAGCGATATCCGAGGGCGACGTCCACTCCGAGGCTGGTGGCCAGTGACCCTTCCGGAGATCCGAAAGGCATCACTTCGAAGTACGACATCTTTCAGGGCCTCGGCGTGGTCCTTCTCGTCCTAGGGGCGCAGGGAGCGATCCGTCAGCTCATCGACCACGACAACGCCGGCCTGCTCGGCCGGCTGCCGGGCGGATTCGCCGTCAGCATCACCGTCTACGTTCTCGCCGTCGTCATAGGCGCAGCTGTCGCAGGCCGGGCCCATGACGCGGCGAAGGCGGCCGGACGCCGAAGCTGACGAGGCGGCTACGGACCGGCGACCTGCACGGCGCGGCTGACCGTACCGCGCCACCAGGCCGCCCTTACCGTCCCCCGAGCGCACTCGTACGTGCCGGACACATCCGAGCACACCACCCGGGCGCGGCCGCCCTCGCTGGCACCCTCTTCCGTGCCGAGCGCTCCCCGCACTGCCTGCACTGGTTCTGACCGCCCGCGCGGCCGTGGCCTTCGTGGTGAACGCCCTCGGTGAGAGGGCCGGTGCGCTCATCGCGCTGAAGGCCGCCGGGCGCATCGGGCGCCGGGTGCCGCAGGCCGGAGCGTTGATCGCGCTCGCCTCGATGGTGTCTTACGGGCTCCGGACCAGCAGCCGGCAGGCTCGCCCAAGCACGCGGACAGCCGGGAGGAGCAAGCCGGTTTCCGCCGGCGGAATTGTTCGGGGCCCGGACCGTACGGTCCGGGCCCCGAACGCCGTCCCTGGACGTCGGCCCTGGTTCAACACCTCGTGGACGAGGAGATGCGTACCGCGTTCAGCTGCCCACCGTTGATGTGATTCGTGGTCTTGGGCGGTATGCAGCTGACGCTGCCGCTGGTGAACCGGACGCGCACGACGTCGTCGTGCCGTGTGTTGACCACGGCCAAGGGGGCCGACGGTTTGGACGGCAGGGGCTGCCAGTCGGAGGTGACGTCCTTGAATTTGCCGATGATTCTGTCGTTCTTGATGAAACATACATACGGGTACGGGCAACTGGGCGCGGCCTGCGCCGGAGAGGCCGCCGCCGGGGAGGCCGCCGCCGGGGAGGCGGTGACACCGAAGCACGCCCCGGCCACCGCCATCGCCAGCACGGCACTCCTGAGGGTCTTCCTGCTCTTCAGATTCTTCATCCGCTCGTCTCTCTGCCTGGGCCTGGAAGCGGTACGGAGCGGCCTCAGCCGCAACTGGAGTTGGACGAGATGCGCACGGCGTTCAGGGTCCAGCCGGTGGAGTAGGAACTCTTCGGCGCGATGCAGACGATTCCGCCGTGGGTGTTGCGGATGTACGCGACATCGTCCCGCCGGGAGTTGACGACGGTGATGTCCTTGGGTTTGGACGGCAGGGGCTGCCAGCCGGAGGTGACGTCCTTGAATTTGCCGATGATCTTGTCGTTCTTGATGAAGCACACGTACGGGTACGGGCAACTGGGAGCGGCAGCCGCCGGCGCCGAGGAAGCGGCGGCGGCCGGTGCGGGGCCGAGGGCCGTTGCCAGTCCCACGGCGGCCGTCATGCACAGTACCGAAGCCAGGGCCGAACGAGATCTCCGCATGGAATCCCCCTCTGCTGCGTGCCGCGCGCCGGGTCGGAAAACGGGCTGCCGGAAGGGCGCGGCGACACGCAAAACGGTGATGATCATGACAATGCAAGTCTAGAAAGTGAACCACCGCCTCAGGAGCACCCTTCCGGCCAAGCTGTCGCGCCGCTGCCGTGCCGTCGCTTGCGTCCCTGGGGTGGGCGCCGTGGGCGCCGTCGTCGGTCAGGTGGTATCGGGGCCGTGGTCGGTGTGGACGCCCCGGCGGCGGCCGGCGAGTGTCGCGTCCGCCGCCGTGCGCCGCCTGCGGCCGGACGTCGCCGAGATCACTCGCGAAGAACGGTGCAAACCGAAGTAATACGGCTCTTAGTAGGGAAATTCATGTGCCGATCCGGGCGGCTTGTGGTAGGTCTAGCAATTGAACGCCCGAGCGATTTAGGGTTGCCCGGGTCATGTGCCAAGGGGGGCAATGTGTCGACGGGGGACCTGGCGTCGTGCGGGAAAGGGGTCGGCAGCATGCACTCTGCCGCCCGACGCGGCTGCCCCGCAAATCGCCACCGATGGTGACCCTTCGCACCCCCATCGCCTCCTGCGGGCGCGGTCGGGGCGGGGTCGTCGTCCGAAGCGGGTGGGGGACCGGTCGCAGTCCGGTCCGACGGTGAAGCTCGACGGGGGGAAGATGGAAGGGCAGCAGGGCGACGTGGCGCGGAAGGTTCTGCATTCATCCGAATCGGAATCCACCGCCCCCACATCCATGAGCGATATTCTTTACCTCATCAATTCCTATTGTTCCGGCGCATTGCCTTTCGACATTGTCCGGACGCTCGACGACGCACGGATCGCCTTCGTGCGAGGTGACATCGATGACGCGCTGGCCGCGGTCGACCGGACGCTCGACGAGTTGGACGGGTCCATGCCCGGGTACCGGGACGTGATCGCGCTCTGGCTGTTCATGGGGTCCGTGATCGGCGCGGACTCGAAGCGATGGATGGCCGAAGCGGCCGATGAGAGCGTGTCCGGGTCGGACGCGCTCAAAGTGGCCGCCCTGTGCGTGCAGTCGGTCGAGCACTGGCATTCGGGAAGCCTGCTCCAGGGGCTGTCACTGAACCGGTTCGCCGTCGAGCACTCCCATGACGTGGCCCCGGTGTGGCGTGTCTACGCCTACCTGCTGTTCGCCAAGAAGCTCAGCGACCTCCACATCTCCCACCACGCGCACCGTGTCGTGCGTGACCTGGACAACCTCATCGACAGCACCGGCCTCCACATGCTCGGGGCCCTGCCCGAGGCACTGCGCTCGCTGCTGCACCTCCAGGCCGGACGGTTCGACCAGACGATCGAGGCGGCCTCGAAGGCCGTGCGGATCAGCGACGAACACGACTCGGCCTTCGGCGTGAAGCTCGCCCTCTCGGTCGCGGCGACCGCCCATCTGGCGCTCGGTGACCGCGACCGCGCCGCACAATCCCTGGAGTCGTTCCACGCCCGGACCGACCACTACGCCCTGCTCGACTCCGCCGCGCGCGTCACCTTCGCGGAAACGGCCCTCGTCGCCGCGCAGGAGGGGCCGCGCGCGGCCGCCGAGCGCATACGTGCCAAGTGGCACCTGCTCAACACCCGCTCGGTGAGTCTCATCGAGGACCCCGCGAGACCGGCGTGGCTGGTCGCCGTCGCGCGGCGGGCCGGGGACACCGACCTCGCCGAACGCTGCCTCCGGGCCATCGAGCGGCTGGCGAGCGACAACCGCGGATTCAGCCTGCTGGAGAGCGCCGCGCAGAGCGCGCGGGCCGCGTCGGCCGGAGAGAAGCCCGAACTGACCTCGGTCCTGGACTTCGGCGCGGACCGCCCCGCACGGCCGGCGGCCGCGGCGGACCACCGCCCGCGCAGCTCGGAGACGGAGGCGGCAGCCGCCGGCCCCCCACCCCACGAGCCGAGACCGATCGCCTCGCTGAGCCTCAGGGAGCGGGAAATCGCGCGGTACGTGGGCCAGGGCATGACGAACCAGCAGGTCGCCAAGCAGCTTGATCTCTCCCCTCACACCGTCAACTTCCACCTGCGCAATATCTTCCGCAAGCTCTCGATCTCGACGCGTGTCAAACTCGGCCCGATCATCGCCCAATTCGATCAACCACCGGACTTCAGAGCACCGAGTTCCTGACCACAAGTTCTTGACCGCCGAAACGCTGACCACCGGATTCCTGCCCCCGGGCTTCTGCCCCCGGAGTGCCGTCAGCGTCAGTCCGTCCCGACAGCCACCGCACGGCTCAGGGCCCGCGCCGTCCCGGCCGGGTCCAGCAGGTCGATGCCCTCCAGGCCGCACAGCACGTCCTCCGCACCACCGACGGCCCGGAACTTCTCGCGCACGAGGGTCCGGTGGTCCCGGCGCGTCGCCGGGCCCGCCGAGCCGATGAACGCCTCGCACTCCTCGGTCACGACGGTGCCGTCGGTCAGTTCGACGGCGACTCTGGCGCCGATGGCCATCGTGGCGTTCTCCAGCGTCTCGGCCGGCGCCCCCAGCCCGGCCAGGATGCGAGGGACGTCCTCACCGCCCCAGGCGTGCAGTTCGGGCCAGTCCAGGGCGCGGTCACCGGCCTGGCGCAGAGCCTCGCCGAGCGGGGACGTCGCCCGCACCATCCGTTCCGACAGCAGCATGTCGTGCTCGACCGTGACCTTGTCCGCCAGGGACCAGCGGGCCTCGTCGCCGATCGCCGCAGGGGTCAGGTCCCGCACCCCGAAGGCACCGGTCGACAGCAGCGTGGCGATGCCGTACCCGATCGACAAGGTCGCGGCGGACACGCTGGTGTCCGGACCGTGCAGGTCCCGGGCGACCTTCCGCTCCATCTGCCAGGTGAGCAGCGAGCCGTGGACGAGGACGCGCCGGACGCGCGACGCGTCGAGCGCGCCGAGCCGCCGGTGGAGGCGCTCGGCGCAGTCGAACGCGGCGTGCAGATAGGCGCTGCCCGGGAAACGCTTGTACGTCAGAGTGTCCGTGTGCCAGCGGTGCCCCAGACCTTCGGTCACCGCGTCCGGCAGGGGCACGACCGACAGGTGCGCCAACAGCCCCTCGGGGTGTTCGAGGATCGCCTCCGGCCCGGCCAGCCCGTGGGCCGCGGCATCACACGCGTCGAGCGCCAGGCGGACCGGCGCCGCCGCGCTGAGCGCCTTGACGTCACTGGTGACGACCCCGTGATGGAGGGGAACGGCCAGGATGCCGAACGCCATGCCCAGCCCCGCCGCCCACTCCCGCTCGGACGCGCGGCGGGCGTGCAGCCGGGCCGCCGCCGCGCTCGCCAGATGGCAGTGCGTGTTCGTCTGGCCGCGGAAGAAGGGGCTGAGGATCGTGGCGGCCGAGACGCGCGCCGCGCACTCGTTCGCGACGACGATCGTGGCCAGCAGCGACTTCCCGTCGAGGCCCCCGCGCACCGCCTCCGCGACCGCGACGTTCACCGCGCCGGCGGACACGTGCCCCGAGTAGGCCACCTCGTCGAAGTCGAGGGCCGTCGCCAAGGCCGCCAGCACATAGGCGGACCGCCCGGCGTCGGACTGGAGCGGCGGACCGAACGCGTTGACGATCTTCCTGCCGACCGGGTGCTCCAACGAACCGCGCACGGCCGCGAGGTTCGAGACGAGCTGACTGCGTGCCGCCGCCAGGGTGTGCTCGGGGATGTCCTCGTGCGTCACCCTCCGGGCCCAGGCGGCCAGCCTGGTGGTCAGGCTCGCCCGCGGAGCGTCGCCCGGCGGTGCCGGCGCGGTGTCACCGGGCCTCGTGGACGTCATGTGCGCGTTCCCCCGTCGTGCGGCGGCACGGCGAGAGCGGGCGCCGTGCCGTTCGTGAATCCGGTCCGTTCTCCCAGAGCGCGGTAGGCGCGCTCGTGCCACAGCAGCGGCCGGCCGTCGCCGACGCGTACCGCGGTCAGCCGCCCGTACACGACGACGTGGTCGCCGATCTCGTCGAGGGAGTGCACGTCGCACCAGCCGATCGTCAGCGTCCCGGCGATCGTGGGAGCGCCGCGGACCAGCCGCACCTCGTGCCCCAGGTCCTCGAAGCGCGCACTGTCACTGGGCGGGCGGCTGAACCGGTCCGCCAGGTACGGCTGGTCCTCGGACAGCAGATGCACGGCGAAGCGCCCGGCGTGCCGGATCGCGGCCACGGTGCGCGACCCGCCGGAGACGCAGCACAGCACGATGGGCGGATCCATCGACACGCTCGTCACGGTGCTCACGGTCGTTCCCGACCACCCGGAGTCGCCGCACGCGGTCACGACGGCGACGCCGGCCGTGAGCTTGCGGAAGTACGCGCGGCACGCCGCGTCGCCCGGCGCCGTCTCCGCCTGCGGCAGGGCACCGACACTCACCACGGGTCAGCCCTCCTTGAACCACGGCGGCGCGTCCGCCGTCGTCAGCACGGTCAGCGCCGAGGGGACGACGTGGATGTCATAGGCGGGCGTGTTCCGTGGCATGACCTCACCGTCGTGTTCGTAGAGCACGGCCCGGCCGCCGGTGTCCGCGACGGTGATCCGCTCTCCGCGGCCCCACAGGATGCCGGGGACCTCGTGCACGTCGCCCTGGACGGCGGCCTGCGCGAAGGCACCCATGTCCACTGCCGAGGTGACCACCGTGATGTCGAGCAGACCGTCGTCGACGATCGACGCCGGGACCAGGTTCAACAGCCCGCCGCGGTAACGGAAGCCGCCGACGATCGTCTCGACGACGCCGCCCTCGTGGAGCACCTCCCCGTCGACGGTCACCCGCCCCGGGTACGGCTCGTGGTCCTCCATGGCGGCCAGGGCGGCCGCCATCAACAGGTCCCGGCCCTTTTCCGGCCGGTTCCGCGCGGCCAGCAACGTCGCGGCGAACAGCCCGCTGCCGGAACCGAGGACCACGACGTGGTCGTTCTGCTCGATCCGGGCCAGGTCGATCGTCCGGGCTCTCGCTTCGCCACGCAGCGCGAGGGCGACCACGGTCTCCCACGGTGCGTCGTTCCACAGCCCGCGGTAGACGGAGTTCCCGGTGCCGCCCGGCGCGACCAGGAGCGGCGGGACCGCTCCGAAGCCGGCCTCACCGGCGCGGAAGAGGCCGGTGGCCACCTCGCAGACCGTGCCGTCGCCCCCCACGCTGACGACCAGGTCGGGCGGCTCCGCCGCGCCGGCCAGTTTGTAGGCGATGTCGCGGGCATCGCCCGGGGCGGTCGTCCGTACGGTGTGCACCTCGGCGGCGCCGACCGCCTCCAGGGCGGCCACCATCCGTTCCCCGTCGCCACCTGCCGCCGGGTTGACCACCACGGCGACGTGCAGACCTTGTGTCATGTTCCTACCTCTCCTGATGCGGTTTCTCGACACGCTGTTCCCGACCGGTGACGGCGTTACGAACGGAGCGCTGCGAACAGAGCGCTACGAACGGAGCCTGCGCACGACACTGACGCGCGCCCCCCGCCGGGGAATCATGGTGATGTGGTTCATGGCGCTGCCCTCGTCGCCGGGGTCGACGGCCCTGAGCTCCACGGCCCGCAGCACCCCCGCCAGCACCGTCTCGACCTCCACCTGGGCGAACATGGCGCCGATGCACCGGCGCACACCGCCTCCGAACGGGATCCAGGCGTTCTGCGGCGGCGAGCCCTCCAACCACCGCTCCGGGCGGAACCGCTTCGCGTCGGCGCCCCACAGCCGCGGGTCGCACTGCACGGCTCCGACGGACGGCAGCACCGCGACGCCGGCGGGAAGCCGGTAACCCCCCAGCTCGATCGGCTCGGTGAGCCGCCGGGCGACGTTGTGGATCACCGGCCGGACCCGCAGCGCCTCCTTGAACACCGCGGTCCGGTAGGCGTCCTTGGGATCGTCGAGTCCCTCGCGGACCCGCGCCAGGACGTCGGGGTGCCGCAGCAGCCGCTCGAAGAGCCAGGCGAGCGCGACCGCGGTCGTCTCGTGCCCCGCCACGAGCAGCGTCATCACCTCGTCGCGCACGACCTCGTCGTCGGGTTCGCTCTCCACCAGCATCGACAGGACGTCCGTGCGCCGGGACCGCTCGGGGTCGCGGCGGCGCCGGGCGATCTCCGCGTAGATCAGCGCGTCGGCGTGTTCGAGGTTGCGCACCACCTTGCGCCAGGGCCAGACCCTGCCGAGCTCGGGGCGGATCCACACCAGGATGTCCGACAGGCTGATGTCGGACACCCGGCGCAGGGCCCGGCTCAGTTCGGCCGCGCGCCGCACGTCGTCGACGCCGAACACCACCCGGACCATGATCTCCAGGGTGAGCGCGTAGGCCCGGTCCAGGAACCGGACGGGCTCGCCGACCGGCCAGCTGCGCGCCTCCTGTTCGGCGATCTCCCGCATCGTCGTCGTCAGGTCGAGGATGCGGTCGTGGTGGAACGGCGGCATCATGCGCTTGCGCGCCGGCTTGTGGTCGGGAGCGTCGAGTGTCAGCAGCGAATGACGACCGACGATCGGCACGAGCAGCGAGTTCCCCTCGCCCGCGTGGAAGACCTCCGGCGCACCCCGGAACACCTCCTTGATGTGCTCGGGGTCGCGCAGGATGACGAACGGGCCGCCCGGCACCACCCGCAGGGTCACGATGTCCCCGTACCGGTCGTGCATCAGCGGCAGGTAGTGCTGGCGCCCCCGCCGGAAGCTGATGGTCTGCCGCAGCACCGATTCCGACGGCCCCGGAGGCATCCGGTCCATCGGCTCGGTGATCGACACGCTGCTGATCGACGCCGACGTCATCAGCCGCTCGTTGGCGCTCACGTTGTCGCTCCCGACTCTGCTCATGTGCTCTCTCCGTCCGTCATGCGTGGCTGCTCCGCCCGGCCGGTACCGCGGCCGGGCCCGGGCCGCCCGGTGCCTGCGGCCGCCCGGCCCCGGCCGTCAGATGGGCCAGATAGCGGTCGAGGACGCGGTCCACGAGGCGCCCCCGGGGCACCCACGGGGCCTTCGGCCGCACCCATGGCAGGCAGAACGACAGGTCGCCCCCGGTGCCCTCGACGATCCAGCGCGCCAGATGGGCGCCGTTGTACACCGCGACCGCGAGCCCGTGCCCGTTACACCCACCGGCGTGAAGCAGCCCGGGGTCCCCGCGGTGGTGACCGACGACCGGGAGGCCGTCGCGAGTCATGGCGACCGGGCCCGCCCAGGTGGACTCGATCTCCACGTCGGCGAGCGTCGGCGACAGGGCCCGTACGGCCGCCCGGAGCCGGCCCGGAGCGGGCGCCCGGGAGCCGAAGGGACCCCGCCGGACCGCTCCGCCGCCGACCACGAGCCGCCCGTCGGGCATGAGCCGGAAGTAGGGCGACAGCTCCCCGTGCTCGATCAGGGGCTCGGCCCGCAGCCCGGCCAGCGCCGCGAGCGCCTCCTCCGGGAGCTCGCGCGTCACCCCGGCCTGCACCCGCAGCCCCACCACCCCTGCCGGCGCCCCCGGCGCCGCACCGAACGCGTTGACCGCCACCACGACGTGATCGGCGACGATCTCGCCGCCGTCGGTGGACAGCGTGGTGAGCAGCCCCCGCCGGACGGCCCGCACCGGACTGCGCTCGAAGACGGTCAGGCCGCGCCGCTCACCGACCCCGGCGAGCTGCCCGGTGAGCGCGACCGGATCCAGGGTCGCGGCCTCGCCGTAGCGCAGTCCGCCGAGGTAGCGGGCCGCGACGGGGGGCAGCTCGTCCCGCTCGACCAGCGCGACGGGCAGAGCGAGGGCCTGGGCGGCATCGGCCTCCCGCCGCTGCTCCTCGGCGGCCTTCTCGTCGCGGGCGACGACGAGTTGGCTGCCCGGGGTCAGGTCACACGCGATTTCGTGACGCCGCACCAGGTCGAGAACGTGCCGGACCGCCGCGACGGACCAAAGGTGCGAGGCGCGCGCCACGTCGTCGCCGTACCGCCGGCGGGCCACGCTCAGCGCCGGCCCGATCCGGGGGCCGAGCAGCCCGGTGCCCCGGCCGCTCGCGCCGGACGCCACGCGGTCCGCCTCCACCACGACGACCCGCAGACCGGGATCGCGTTCGAGCAGCTCGACCGCGGTGGACAGCCCGGTCAGCCCCGCCCCGACGACGGCGACGTCGCAGCGCAGGCGGCCGAGCAGACGGGGGCGCGAGACCGTGTCCTCGCCGCGCGCCCAAGGGGCCCGGGAGCCGTTCATCGGCGGCTCCGACGCACGCCGGCGAGTGGGAACCGCCGGCCGCCGGTGACGGCCCGGGCGATCGCCCGGGCGTCGACCGCCATGTCGGGCAGCTGACCGGGCGGCAGCCGGTAACCCTGGAAGTACATGCCGGGCGCGTGCGGCGCGGTCCGGCCGCCGTGGACGATCGGACGCCCGCCCGGCTGCGCCAGGACGCCGAGGTGCCCCAGAACGCGTTCCATGTCGGGCCGCTGCCCGGTCGAGGCGATGACGACGTCCGGCTTGATGCTCGCCCCGTCTTCGAGCAGCACCGCCTTCTTGTCGAACCCGGTGACACCCGTGACGACCTCGATCGACCCGTCCCGGACGGCGGCTATCAACCCCCGGTCGATGGCCCCGTAGGCGTGCCCGATGCGGGCCGCGCCGGCCATCGTGCCCTCCTTGGGCGCGGCCAGGCCGTACGACGACAGGTCGCCCCACTGCATTTTGTGCATCAGCAGACTGGCCCGGTTGACCAGCCCGTGCGGCAGCGGGCCGTGCTTGATGGCCTGGCACAGCAGCGATGTGGCCGGGCTGAGCTTGAACAGCACCGGCATGTTGCGGATCGACATCCGCACGCGGGACGCGCCGGCGTGCGCCACGGCCACGGCGATGTCGATCCCCGTCGGTCCGCAGCCGACCACCAGGACGTCCTTGCCGACGAAGGAGTCGGGCACGGTGTAGGCCCGCGCGTGCAGGAATTCGCCCTCGAACTCGTCCAGGCCGGGCCAGTCCGGCACGAACGGCTTGCGGTGGAGGCCCGTCGCGACGACGACGTTGCGCGTCGGCAGGTCCCCGCCCGAGGTCCGGACCACCCAGCGGCCCGCCTCCCGGTCGACGCGGTGGACCTCGGTCTCGTAACGGATGTCCGGGTCCAGGACCTCGACGTACTTCTTCATGTAGGCGAGGAAGTCGTTGCGCATCGGCCACGGCCCGAACTCCGCGGAGAGCCGCATGCCGGGCAGCGAACTCAGCCGGCGCCAGGAGTTCATCCGCAGCGACGGGTAGTAGGAGTGCCAACTGGAGCAGGCGATCTTCTCCCGGTCGAGGAGCAGGGGATCGAGACCGGCCTCCTTCAGCGTCCAGGCCACCGCGAGACCACCCGGCCCCGCGCCGATGATGATCGGGCGTTCACTGCTCACGGACATGTTCCTCACCTCAGACCCGTTCGGGCGTCGAATGTTCCGCGCTGTGCTGCGCGACGACACGCTTCTCGAACTCCACGAACGCGGGGACCGCCACCGGCTCGAACCGCACGCGGAAGGACTTCAGGAAATTGCCGAAGAGCGCGCGATCGCCGCACAGATGGATCGGCACGGCGAGGAAGGCCCACTCCAAGCCCGCCACCGCCGCCCAGACGCCGAGGACGACGGCGTGCGTGACGAAGCTGTGCATCGTGTTGTAGAGGACGTAGTAGACCTTGGAGATCCGGCCGTTCGCGGCGCGCCGGAACGCGATCGCCCCCGGGACGTAGCCGATCAGGTCGATGTAGACGAACAGCAGCACCGCGACCCACCAGCGCACCTCGGAGAGGTGCCGCAGGAAGAGCGCCGCGCTGACCAGGAGCGCGACGCCGTACTCCCAGCGCAGCAGCCGGAACGTCACCCTGCTCTCGAACCGGTTCACATGGTCCATCGCCGGCCCCGGGCCTACGCCGACAGCGCGGCGTCGGGCTCGGGCCGGACAGCCAGTCGCGCGGTCACCGCCATGGCCGTCGCCGGATCGCCGACGACGTGTGCCTCCCCGAGCAGCCGGTGGACGATGGTGGCGATGGCCTCCTTGAGGACCTTCGTCGCGATCGGTTCCAGCACCCCGGCCAGGCTGGGGATGCCGAAGTCGAAGGTCACCTCGAACGTCACCTCGCAGCCGCCCGCGAGGGGTTCCACCCGCCAGGACCCGCGGAAGACGTCGAAGTCCCCGGCGGTCTGCTCGAAGACGATCCGGCGCAGCTCGGGCTGGAGGTAGTCCACCTCGGACCAGCGCAGCGGACCGTTGCGGAAGAGGATGTCCCACTCGCTGACCAGCGGTTCGTCGCGCGCGTTCCCGTGGACGACGACGGAGCGCACCTCGTCCACGAACTCCGGGTACTTCTCGAACTCGGTGATGCGCCGGTACGCGAGGTCCGCGTCCGCCGCGTACGACTGCAACTTCAATTCCAGGCTACGCATGTGCCGTCACCTCGTACTCGGGGTTCCGCTCGGCGACCGACCTGGCCGCCCGCTCGAACCGGTCGAAAAGAAAAGCCACGTCGGAATCGGTCATCGTCGCGGGTGGCGTGAGCCGCATGACGTGATCCGAGTTGAGGGAGAGATTCGCGATGACGTCCTGGGTGACGAGCGCCATGAACAGGTCCGCCGCCATGGCCGGGTCCGCGAAGTCGATCCCGATCAGCAGGCCCGCGCCGCGCACCTCGTACGGGTGGTGCGGCAGGTACGTGGCCATGATCCGCTTGAGCTCCGGTGTGAGCCGGGCGCCGAGAGCGGCGGCCCGCTCGACCAGGCCGTCCTCCTGGATCGCCAGGATCGCGCCGCACACGGCGGCCATCGCGATCGGCGCGGCCGAGAACGTCGACGTGTGCAGGATCGGGTCGCGGTCGAGAACGGAGAAGGTCTCCTCCGTCGCGACGGTCGCGGCCACCGGGACCACCGCGCCACCGAGCGCCTTGCCCGAGAGCAGGATGTCGGGGCTGACCCCCTCGGCGTCGCACCCCCACCACGCGCCGAGCCGGCCGAGACCCGACTGCACCTCGTCGACGACGAGCAGGGCCCCGTGGCGGGAGCACACCTCGCGCACGGCCCGGAGGTAGCCCGGAGCGGGGATCACCACACCGGCCTCGCCCTGTACCGGTTCGACGATCACGCAGGTCTCGCCCGGATGCCGCCGCAGCACCCGCGCCAGCGCCTCGACGTCGCCGAACGGGACGTGTTCGACGTCCGGCAGCAGCGGCCGGAACGGCTTCTGGAAGGTGTCCCGCGCGGTCACCGAGAGGGCACCCATGGTCTTGCCGTGGTAGCCGCCGGTCATCGACACCAGACGGTGGCGGCCGTTGAGCCGGGCGAGTTTGATCGCCGCCTCCACGGCCTCGGCCCCGGAACCGGAGAAGTGCACGCGGTCGAGGCCCGGCGGGGTCACGGACGTCAGGAGCTCGGCCGCCCTCGCGGCCGCCGGGTCGAGGAAGATCCGCGTTCCGATCGGATGGGTCCGCAGCTGGCGCTCGACCTCGCGCACCACGGTGGGATGGCGGGCACCGGTGATGAAGACCCCGTACCCCCCGACGTTGAGGATCCGCCGGCCCCGGCTCGTGGTGAGCCACGCGCCGGACGACTCCACTTCCACCTGGCCGCCCAGCACCTCGGCCAGCCGGGCGCGGCCCGAACTCATGGTGCGCCGGTACGCCGCCGCCACCCAGGCGTCGTCCGTGATTGCTCTCTCGGCCATCTGATACCTCACTCGAACCTGAGTACGTCGCCGGCGAAATTCGCGGCCAGCGCCCGGCTGGTGCCGGCTTTGGAGGGCGGATGGAAGCTCACGCAGTGACAGGCCGCGGCGAGGTACGCCACGTCCGGCGACCCGATGAAGGCCATACCGCCCAGGGCCTCGACCGCCCGCTTCGCGGTGTCGACGATCGCCTCCTGGGCGCCGTACCGGGCGATCATGGCTTTGGTGAGGGCGGCGTTGTCGCCTTCCTTGGCGGCCAACTGCCGGGCGATTCCCTCCAGCAGCTGCGCCGCGGCCTCGATGCGCACACCCAGGTCCGTCACCTGCTCCGCGCCCAGCTTCCTGCTCGCGAAGGCCCGTTCCACCAGGGCACTGGCCATGCCCAGGTAGCAGGAGGTGATCAGCATCTCGAACCACATGAACCCGACGGTCTGCAACTCGTCCAGTTCGCCCTGTTCACCGATGTCGGTGGGCACGAGCAGCCGGTCGTCGACGAAGACGTCGGTCAGCCGGACCTCGTCGCTCTCGGCCCCGGCCAGCACGTTGCTGCCCCAGAACGGATGGACGGACACACCGGGCGTCTGCGCCGGCACGAGCATCAGCACCGTCTCGGATCCGCCGTCCTGCGCCGGCACCGAGACACTGGCCGACAGCAGGTCCATGGAGCGCGAGATGCTGCAGGGCCGCTTGGACCCGCTCACGACGATGCCGCCGTCCTTGCGTACCCCGCTGACGGTGGGCGACAGGATCCCCTGCCCGGGGTTCCCCTCGGCGAACCCCGAGGCCACCAGGAGGTTCTGCGTGGCGATGCCCTCCAGCAGCGCCCACTCGACACCGCTGGACCGCAGGCTCTCGGCGAGCGTGAAGATGGTCGCCACCGAGAAGTGGTGCATGGTCGACGCCACCGCCAGGGACGGCGCGGCCGCTCCGATCGCCCGGGTGACCTGGATCGCCTCCAGCGGGGTGGCACCGGATCCCGAGTAGCTCTTCGGAATGACCAGAGCCGGACCGCCGCTCGCCCGGAACAGCTCCAGACCCGGATTGCCGGGCTTCTCCAGCTCGGTGAGGGGAATCTCCGCCAGCTTGGCCAGGAGACCCGGCAGGTACCTCTCACAGACCTCGCGTGCCTCGTCAAGCGTGCGCATCGTGCTCCTTCCCCTCGGACGGCCGCGGGGCGTCGCCCATGACGATGGACACGCCTTGGAGATGCGTGGTCCGCAGCACCGGGTAGTTGGCCTCGCCGAAAACCCCACCGGTCAGCCCGGTGCCGCCGTGCGAGGGCAGCGGAGCGGTGAACGCGACGTGCGAGTCGTTGACCTTGAGCAGTCCGCCCTTGACCGTCTCGGACACGAACCGGTCGATCACCGACGCGTCCCGTGCCCACAGCGAGTTCCGCAGCCCGTACAGATTCGTGTTCACGAACTCGACGAAGCGGTCGAACAGGGTCTCGTCGTCGGCCTGCTCGGGGACGACGATCGGCAGCAGCGGGAAGAACGTCTCGTGCTTGACCACGTCCGACTCGCGCGCGTCGCGCAGACCGTCGACCCTGATCACCGTCGGTTCGAGGAAGAACCCGGCGCTGTCCCGGGTCCCGTCGATCTGCATGCCGAGGCCGCCGGTGACGACGGTCGCGCCGTGCTCGACGGCTTCGGCCAGGAACTGGTGGAACTTGTCGTGCCGCAGGACGGGGGAGAGCAGCACACCCTCCTCGTCCGGGTAACCGGGACGCAGGGCCTTCGCCCGCTCCACGACGCGGGCGATCAGGTCGTCCGCCACGTCCGGGTGGACGACCGCCTGGTTGGGAATCATGCAGAGCTGGCCGGAGCCGTGGAAGCTTTCGACGAGCGCGTCGGCGGCCCGGTCGAGGTCCGCGTCCTTCCAGACCAGGACCACGTCGTTGCCTGCCAGTTCGAGGATCGGCTTCTTGCCGGCCTCGACGCACCGGCCCTCCAGCTTCAGGCCGCTCGGGACGTCACCGAAGTACATGATGTCGTCCACGTGCGGGCTGTTGATCCAGGCGTCGAGCATGGGCCCGGGGTGCCCGCACACGATGTTGAGGAGACCCGGCGGGGCACCGATCTCGTCCAGGATCGGCGCGATCATGTGGCGCAGCGCGTAGGTCACGCCGAACGGCGCGGTGCGCGGCGCCCGCACGACGGCCGCGTTGCCCCCGGGAATGCACATGGTGCCCAGCAGCGCACTGACCAGCGGGGCGTTGGCGGGCGGGGTGATGCACACGACGCCGTCGGCCTGCCGCCGGACGATGTTGCGGCGGCCGTCCACGGAGAACTCCTGCCACAGCTGTCCGCGCAGGTAGTCCGTCGTCTCCTTGCGGGTCAGCTCGCGCATCCCGGAGATCTCCCACTTGGCGAGCTCCAGGGGATGACCCTCCAGGGTCAGCAGCCGGACGAGTTCGTCCCGGTGCTCGTCGATGGTGGCGCGCAGCAGCTCCATCCAGCCGTCGAACCGCGTCGCGAGCGGTACCGAACGCCAGATCCGGGTCGCCTCGGCCGCGGCGGCCAGCGCGTCCTGGGACGTCTCCTTGTCGGCGACCGCGACCCGGCCGGCGATCACGCCCGCGGGCACTTCGTCGGGCGAGATCCTGCCCGACTCGAGCTTGCGCTTCAGGCTCAGGCTCGCGAACGAATCGTCCAGGACGGCACGGGCGGAGAGCACGTACACCCACTGACCGCTCTCCACGTCCTTTCCGCGGACGTAACTGCTCAATGAAGGTATGTGATGGGGGTGGGATCCGGCGTTCGCTGTCAAAGTGACCTCTGCAATCTGGATGCCGATGACAACTCGGTGGCGGTGGACCGCCCGCTTCAGTGGTGCGTCAACGAGTGTCGACGTCGGCTCTGAAATGCCCCTGACGCCCCGTGCGCCGGGACGTCGGCCGGGCGTCAGACGGGGTCGCTAACGTCTGTTCCAACGCATCGCCGAACGTGGGGACAGCGCATGAAGGTGCCCGATTCGCTCCAACCGCAAGATCATGCCTCGAAGGTTTCCGCTCTCGAGCGGTACGCGGACAATCCGAGCGCGTTCCTCGCCCTCAACCGCGGCAACGAGTACTTCACCTCCACCGGCATCGAAGGATTCATCTGCTACCGGTCGCACGGCCGGCGGTGGATCCAGTTCGGGGGGCCGTTCACCGAGAGCCCGCGCAGAAGGGAATTGCAGTCCCGGTTCCTCGAACACGCGCACCGCAACGGCCGCAGGGTCGTCGGTGTGCAACTCCAGCGCGAGGACGCCGAGCTGTTCGCGGAACTGGGTCTCACCGTGAACCAGGTCGGGGCTTCCTACGCCGTGGAACTCAACGATTTCAGCCTGCGCGGCAAGCGCTTCGTACGTCTGCGGAACAAGATCTCCCGCGCCCAGCGCGCGGGACTGGAGATCTCGGTCGTGGACGCCGACGCGTGTGCCGGCGAGATCGCGGAAATCGACACGCGATGGCTGCGGGAGAAGGGAAAGCACACCAAGGAACTGACGTTCCTGATCGGCGAGATCGGCGGACCGTGGCAGCCCCTGCGGAAGCTGTTCGTCGGCAGGATCGACGGCGCGGCGATCGGCTACGTCTCCTACGCTCCCGTGTACGGATCACGCCCCGGCTGGCTGCACGACCTGAGCCGTCGGCTGCCGGACTGCCCACCGGGCGTCATGGAGGCGATCAATTTCCACGCCATCGAACACATGCGAGCCCTACAAGCACCCTGGCTGCACTTCGGTTTCACGCCGTTCACGGGCCTGGACGAGACCCACCGGCTGTCGACCGCGAGCCGTGCCGCCACCCGGATGATCGGGCTGATCGCCGACCACGGAGACCGCGTGTACCCCGCGAAGAGCCAACTCGAATACAAGTCGAAGTGGTATCCGGACGTGGTGCTGCCCGAATACTTCGCCTTCGACGGAGGAATATCGCCGCGTTCCCTGTGGAGCGTGGTGCGGGTGACCAACATCCTGTGACCGAACGACCCGGGAAGGGTACTCGAAGCGGCCGAACGAGGTCCGGGGAAACCCGGTCGGGCTCACGCCCACGCAGGTTCGAATCCTGCTCCTTCCGCTCCGCGTGGGCGATGTCAGGTCTGTCCGCTCGCCCCCTGCGGTGCCGCGCTCCACACCATCGAGCACAGAACGGATCCCGCTGTGACCGAAGTCCGTTTCGTCGCGACCTGCCATGCCCCGCTCGACGTCACCTTCGCCTACCTGGACGACTACCGGAACGTGACCGAATACTGGCACGGGATGACGAGCTACCAGCCGGTCGGCGCACTCGACCACGGCCTCGGATCGATCTATGAGGCCATATCGAAGGTCGGCCCGTCCACCCTGAAATCGACCATTAAGTCGGTCGAGTGGGAGAAGAACGTCCGCATCGCCTACACGTCGGTGTCCGGCATGGCCACGTCCACGACCTTCGATTTCGCCGCCGTCGACGCTTCGCACAGCACGGTGGAATTCCGCATCGAGTTCAGGCTGCCCGGCGGCATCGCCGGCAAGGCGATCGAGAAGACGCTGGAGCCGTTCGTGGCCACCGCCGCCCGGAACACCGCGGCGAACATCTCCGAGCGGGTCGCCGCGTACTACGAGGTGGTGCGCGCCGATACCGGGCGCGGGGCCGCCGACCTCCCGCGGTAGTGGCGGCCGCGGCCGCGCGGTCACGCCCCCGCGCGAGGCAGGAGGGAAGGGAGCCCCACGTGGCCGAACCCGCCCCGGTGCCCGATGACCGGGCATCGCGCCGCGCGGCGGCGCAACCGGTACCGGGCCACGGGCCCGACGTGCTCACCCGCGCCTGGCGGCTCGACCGCGCGCTGGACGTCGGCGCGCTGGAGCGCGCCCTCGACGCGACCACCTCCCGCACGGAGCCCCTGGGCGTAGCGGACGTACCGGACCTGTCCACGCTCCGCGACCTGCTGGCCGCCCGCGTAGCCGCCCCGCGGGACCCGTCGGCCCCACCGCGACCGCGCGCCGAACTGTTCCGGCTCGGCACGCGGGACCACGTGCTCGTCGTCTCCACCGGCCACGGGCCGTGGGACGGCTGGTCCGAGGCCGTGTTCCGCCGCGACCTCAGCGCGCTGTACGCGCGCGAGGCGCCTCGGTCCCGCGGCCGCGCCGGCCGTCGCCGCGCGAGCCCGGCCGCCGGCGACGGACCGTCGCGCGCGGCGGCCCGGCCCACCGCTCCGCCGCCCGCCCCGCGAGTGGCGGCGGATCGTTTCACCGCCGCTGTGGTGCGCCACCGGTGGGACCCGGCGGTGCTCGCGGAGGTCGACGCCCTGGCGCACCGATGCCATGTGCCCCGGTTCGTCGTCCTGCTCGCCGGGCTGGAGGTGCTGCTCGCCCGCTGGTCGGGGCTGCCGGAGGGCACCGTCCTCATGGCGCACGACGGCGCCGCCGATCCGGCGCCGCCCGACCGCGCGAGCCGCCCGGCCGACCCGGTCGCGCTGTTGCGCCGCACGTACCGTCCCGACGAGCCCTTCGACGCGCTGGTCGTGCGCGAGGCCGCTCAGCCGGGCCCCGGCCGGGACGGCGCACCACCGCTGCGGACCCGTTTCTCCTTCCGGGTAACCGGCGAATCCGTGCCGTTGACGTTGCCGGGTGTCGGCGTCACCGAGGTCACCCCGCTGCTCGCGTACGGCGGGCCGAGGCCGGTCCAGTGCGACATGTCCCTCGACGTGACGGGGACGGACCTCGTCCTGCGCTACGCCGAGGAACTGTTCGACGAAGCCACGGTGCGACTGCTCGTCCGCCACTACGGTGACCTGCTCGCCGCAGCCGTCACCGACCCGTCCGTCGCGGTCGGCTCGATCCCCTTCGCCCCGCCCGCCCGGGTGGTGCGCGCGTCGGGCGCGCTCGCCGCACTGCTGGGGACGCTGCCCGACGCCCCGGCCGGCACCGCGACCGGAGCCCGGATCGTCGGCGACACGGACGGGGCACGGCTGCCGGTCGGCCTGCGGGGCCGGCTGCAACTGGAGGTCCGCGGCGCCACCGGCGTCCGCCGGTGGGTGGACACCACCGCGTCCGGCTGGTGCACCACGCGCGGCGGGATTCTGCTCGACCGGCTCCCGGCCCCTCCGGAGACGGCGCCCGCTCCGCCCCCGCGCCGGCGCTTTCGCACCGACGCCGCCGCGGGACTGGCCTCGCAGCTCGCCGTGGTGTGGGCCGAGAAGCTGGGCCTGGCGCCGGCGGGCCCCGCAGAGGGCCGCCTTGAAATCGGCGGCGGCCCCGTGTTCTGACCGCCCCCGCACGACGCACTCTGAACGCATGAAACGTGCCCCGTACGCCGGCCGAGCACCGGCGTACGGGGCACACCCGCGTCAAGGGCCGTTCACGAGGAGCGCGCTCCGTCGAGGGCGGCGGGGCCGGCGGACTCGGCCCGGCGGCGCGGCCAGTTCGCCGTCAGGAAGCCGCCGATGTCGCGCAGCGACGCGGCCGCCTCCTCGACCAGCCCCGCCTGTGCCTGGGCCGCGTGCCACAGGACGGTGCTCTCCGTGAAGCGCAGTGGGACGCCCGCGCGCCGCAGCGCCACGGCGAGGTCGACGCACTGGGAGTACAGGAGCTCGCGGGTGTTGGTGTGGAGGTACGTCGGCGGCAGTCCCGCCATCGGACCGAGCAGCGGGGCGTATCGGTGGTCGCCGGGATCGCCGTCGCCCAGGTAGGCGGCGGCGCAGGTCAGTCCCCACCGGCGGTTGATCACAAGATCCCGGCTCCGGTCGGCCACCAGGTTGGGATTCGCCCAGGGGGAGATCAGGACGAGCGCCGCGGGCTGTCGCCCCGGCCCGGCGGCGAGCAGCTGCGCGGCCGCCAGGGCGATGGCGCCGCCCGACGAGTCACCGGCCAGGACGACCGTGTCGGCGGCGTGCCCTTCCAGGGTCGTCAGTGCGTCGAACGCGGCGAGCACGTCCTGCGTGGACGCCGGGCAGGGGTGCTCGGGTGCGAGGCGGTAGTCCGGCAGGTAGACGGGCCGGCGGATCTCGCGGGCCAAGTGCGCGGCCAGCGACCGGTGCGTGGCGGGCGAGCCACCGGTGTGTCCGCCGCCGTGCAGGTAGAGCACGGCCCCGGCCCCGGACGTCGGCCCGACGGTGATCCGTTCGGCCGGCCGCGAGCCGAGGCGGAGGGTGCGCACGGAGGTGTCCGGCGGCAGCGGTTGCAGCCGGGCGAAGGCGTTCAGCAGCGCGCGCTGCGCCGGGAACGGCAGCCGGTGATGGAAGGCGAGGCGGAAGCCCGGGTGCAGCAGCACGCGGGCAAGCGGCAGCGGCAGGGACTTCACGGCGTGGTCCCGGGGCGCGGGGCGATCCTGATGAGGCGCGACATCCAGGTGCCGAACCGCTGGGAGCCTGCCGGGCTGACGCGCCCCAGCAGGTCGAGGGCCTTGGCCTCCGCGCCCACCAGGACGCGCGCCCGCCGTCGCACGACGCCCTCGACGATGGTGTCGGCCGCCATCTCCGGGCTGTGCAGCGCCAGCCGGCGGTCGAAGGCGCGCGCGATGCCGGCGGCGTCCAGACCCGCCGCGGCCGTGGCGTTGCGGGCGACGGCGGTCTTGATGCCGCCGGGGTGCACGCAGGTCACCCGGACCGGATGCCCGGCCAGCAGCATCTCCTGGCGCAGGCACTCGGTGAACCCGCGCACCGCGAACTTGGAGGCGTTGTAGGCGCTCTGCCCCGGATAGGTGATCAGCCCGAAGAGGCTGGAGACGTTGACGACATGGCCGTCGCCGGACTCGATCAGATGGGGCAGGAAGGCTTTGGTCATGTTCACCACGCCCCAGAAGTTCACGTCCAGAACGCGTTCGATGTCCTTGAACGACTCCCGCGTCACCTCGCCGTAGTAGGCGATGCCCGCGTTGTTGTACATCTGGTTGACCTTGCCGAAGTGCTCGCGGACCTCGTCCGCGTAGGCCAGGACGGCCTCCCGTTCGGTCACGTCGAGCCGGTCGGCCCGGACCCTGACGCCCTTGCCCTCGCACCGCACCGCGGTCGCCTCGGCGCCGTCGATGTCGATGTCGCAGAGCGCGAGATCGGCGCCGAGGCCGGCGAGGCGCAGGGCGAGCGCGCGACCGATTCCCGATCCCGCGCCGGTGATGACGGCGACTTTTCCCGCGAAGTCGGCGGCTTCCGCTTTTCTGGTCATTGTGGTCCTCGGGTCGAGACGTGGTAGGCGTCGATGTCGAACTTCCGCGTGAGCCGCCGGAATTCGTACGAGAAGCCGGGCCACATCGTGGTGTTTTCGCCGTGCTTGTCCAGGTACCAACTGGCGCAGCCGCCGACGTTCCAGACGGTTCGGGACAGTCGGTGGCGCAGCATCCGGGAGAAGTTCTCCTGTGCCTCGGCGCGTACCTCCACCGAGCGGACGCGCCGTCGTTCCATGGTCGCGAGGGCATCGGCCAGGTAGTTCACCTGAGACTCGATCATGAAGATCATCGAGTTGTGGCCCAGGCCGGTGTTGGGGCCGACCAACAGGAACATGTTGGGGAAGTTCGCGATCGCCGTGCCCTTGTAGCACTGGCGGCCCACGGTGTCGAAGACCTCGCCGAGACTTCGGCCGTCCTTGCCGAGGATCCTGCGGTACGTGGGGGAGTCGGTCACCTGGAACCCGGTGGCCAGGACCAGGGCGTCCACCTCGCGGACCGTCCCGTCCCTCGTGACCACGGCCTTCTCCCGGACCTCCGCGATGCCCTCGGTGACGAGCGTGACGTGGTCCTGCCGGAAGGTGGGGTAGTACGTGTTGGAGAGCAGGATGCGCTTGCACCCGGCGCGGTAGTCCGGCGTGAGCCGGCGGCGCAGGGCCGGGTCGGGCACCTCCCGCCTCAGCTTGGCCCGGGCGAACGCCCCGACGAGCCGCATCAGCCCGGGCCGCTTCACCAGGGCGACGGCCTGTGCCTCGTGCGCCCAGTAGATGCCGCCGCGCACGAGCCGCTGGTAGAAGGGCACGTACCGGCAGGCGAACCGTTCGAGCGCGGAGTAGGGGCGGTCCAGGCGGGGCAGCACCCACGGGGCGGTGCGCTGATACACCTGGAGTTCGGCGACCCGGGGGGCGATGGCGGGAACGATCTGGACGGCCGACGCGCCCGTGCCGACGACCGCGACCCGCTTGCCCTCCAGGTCGCTGTCGTGGTCCCACCGCGCCGAGTGGAAGATCTTCCCCGCGAAGGTGTCGATCCCCGGTATGTCCGGCAGCGACGGCTCGCACAGGGCCCCGAACGCGCCCACCAGGACGTCGGCGACGAACAGTCCCCGGGAGGTTTCGACCTCCCACCGGGCGGCGTCCTCCACCCAGCGCGCGCTCAGCACCTCGCACCCGAAGACGTGCCTGTCCCGGACGCGGTACCGCCTCGACACGCGGGTGATGTACTCCTGGATCTCCGGCTGGGTGGAGAACGACCTGCTCCAGCCCGGGTTGAGCGCGAAGGAGTACGAGTAGAGGTGTGACGGCACGTCGCACGCCGCACCGGGGTAGGTGTTGTCGCGCCATGTGCCGCCGACGTCGTCGCCCCGTTCGAGGACCAGGAAGTCGTGCCACCCCTCGCGACGGAGACGGCTCGCGGCGGCGAGCCCCGCCAGCCCCCCGCCGATCACGAGGACCTTCGTGCGCCGGCCCGGTTCGCCCGGGGGCCCGCAGCGCCCGGACGCCGAGGGCGCGGCGTCTGTCGTATTGCTCTGGTTTGCAGGACTCAAGGGGGGATCAGAGCTCCCGTCACACCCTTCCGGACGATGAACCCCCGGATGGTCCCAGACGGCATCTGACGGGCCTCTGAACCGGCCCCGCCCGCAGGGCAGAACGGTGTCAGAGCCGTTCCGGAGGATGGATCGTCCGCTCTTGGCAACCGAGCAGGTAAGGAGACGCCTGATGGCTTCCACACCGGCGGCATCAGAAGCAGCCGAAACGCCGGACGTGCTGATCGTGGGAACCGGGTTCGCCGGCCTCGGCATGGCGATGAAACTGCTCGCCGCGGGGCACTCCGACTTCGTCGTCCTGGAGAAGGCCGGCGAAGTCGGCGGCACCTGGCGGGAGAACACCTACCCGGGCTGCGCCTGCGACGTCGCGAGCGTCATGTACTCCTACTCCTTCGCCCCCAACCGCGCGTGGAGCCGGATGTACGCCTCGCAGCCGGAGATCCTCGACTACATCAAACGCGTCGTCAAAGACCACGCCCTCGAACCGCACATCAGGTTCAACACCGAGGCGGTCTCCTACGAATTCGACGAGACCGAGGACCGGTGGTCCGTACGGACCGGGTCGGGCCGGGAGTACCGGCCCCGCGTCGTCGTCCTGGCCCACGGATCGCTGCACCAGCCCAACATCCCGGACCTGCCGGGCATGGGCCGGTTCAAGGGGGCGATGTTCCACTCGGCGCAGTGGGACCACTCCGTCGACCTGAAGGGCAAGCGCGTCGCGGTCGTCGGCACCGGGTCGAGCGCGGCACAGTTCATCCCGGAGATCGCCGGCACCGCCGCGCACGTCGACGTCTTCCAGCGCAGCGCGCACTGGGTGCTGCCGAAGGCCGACCGGCCGATCAAGGCCCTTGAGCACCGGTTGTTCAAATCGCTGCCGTTCGTACAGCAGTTGTACCGGCTCACGGCCTACTGGACGCACGAGCTCCCGGTGCTCGCGTTCCTGAACCCGAAGTTCCTCAAAGTGCTGGAGGCGGCGTCCCTGCGCATGCTCAGGAAGCAGGTGCCGGACCCGGAACTGCGGGCGAAGCTGACGCCCGACTACACCATCGGATGCAAGCGCATCCTGCTCACGAACGACTACTACCCGGCGCTGCAACGACCCGACGTGGACCTGATCACCTCTCCGATAGCGGAGTTCACCGAGACCGGGATCAGATCGGCGGACGGGGAACTGCACGAGGCCGACGTGGTCATCCTGGGCACGGGGTTCGCCACGGACAACCGCTGCGCCACGGAGCACATCGTCGGCCGCGACGGCGTCACCATCCAGGAGGCGTGGCGCGACGGCATGACCGCGCACCTGGGCACGACGGTGTCGGGGTTCCCGAACATGTTCATGTTGATGGGCCCCAACTCCGGCGGTGGCGCCCAGTCGATCCTGTTCGTCATCGAGGCGCAACTCCACTACATCGTCGAGTGCCTGCGCCTGATGAGGACCCGGCGGGCCACCCGGATGGAGGTGCGCGCGGAGGTCCAACGGGCGTTCAACGCCCGGCTGCACGGCAAGCTCGCCGGCTCGGTGTGGAACACGGGCGGCTGCCACAGCTGGTTCCTGGACCACACGGGGCTCAACCGGCAGTCCTGGCCCGGGACCGGCACGTCCTACTGGCGCGCCACCCGGCGGCCGGATCCCCGGGCGTTCCGGCTGACGGGCCGTCCCGACCGGCGCCGGCTCGTCCCCGTTCCGAGCCCCACCGGGGCGGCGGGATCCGAAAGTACCGATTGAAGTAAACATACGGTCGTGCGTACACTCACTTCACAGGTGCCGGCCGGGCCCTTGCGACCACGTCCCGCCGGGCCGTCATGTCCGGTTGCGGAGTGGAAAGACGAGAAGGGGATGCATTCGTGGCGAATGCCGAAGTAGAAGCCGTCGCGGCGGAGCCGGAGGCCGCTCCCGCGGTGCCCTGGCCCGCTGTGTCCGTCGTCATGGTCGGCATGTTCATGGCGATCCTTGACTCGTTCATCGTCGTCGTGGCGGGCCCCGCGATCCAGGACGATCTGGGTGCCTCCGTAGGCCAGTTGCAGTGGATCCTCGCGGGATACCAGCTCAGCTACGCGGTACTGATGATCACGGGCGGCCGGCTCGCCGACCTGTACGGACGCAAGCGGATCTTCATCACGGGCACCGTGGTCTTCACCCTGGCGTCGCTGGCCTGCGCCATGGCGCAGAACCCCGGCACCCTCATCGGGGCGCGCATCGTCCAGGGCCTGGGCGCCGCCCTGATGGTGCCCCAGGTCTTCGCCGTCATCACGCTCGTCGTCGCCGAGCAGGCGCGGCACCGGGTGTTCGGCACCCTGGGCATCGTGATCGGCCTGGCGACCATGGGCGGGCAGCTCGTCGGCGGTCTGCTGATCGGCGCCGACCTGTTCGGAACCGGCTGGCGGTCGGTGTTCTGGGTCAACGTGCCGATCGGGATCGTCACGATCCTCTGCGCGCTGAAGTACGTACCGGAGTCCCGCGCGACGGGCACCCGCAAGCTGGACATCCCCGGCGTCGTCGCCCTGAGCGCCGCCCTGCTGCTGCTCACGTTCCCGCTGATCCAGGGGAGCGAGGCGGGTTGGCCGTGGTGGATCTGGGCCTGCTTTGCCGCCAGTGCGGCGGCGTTCGGCCTGTTCGTCACGCTGGAACGCGGCATCGACAAGCGGGGCGGCGATCCGCTGATGAGGCTGAGCCTGTTCTCGCAGCGCTCGTTCTCGCTCGGCATTGTCCTGGTCCTGGCCGTGTACGCGCTGCTGACCTCCTACTACCTTGCGCTGTCCATCGCGATGCAGGAAGGGCTCGGCATGTCCGCGCTGGGCGCGGGGCTGGTGTACACGCCGGCCGCAGTGACCTTCTTCGTCTTCAGCAAGATCGCGGGTCGGCTCGTGCCGAAGTACGGCCGCCGCGTCCTGGAGGTCGGAGCGGTCGTCCTCGCGTCCGGCTACCTGGCGACCGCGATCGTCCTGCTCTCCGGCCCGAGGCTGACTCCGCTGCTGATCATCCCCACCCTGATGCTGCAGAGCGTCGGCGGCGGGCTGCTGATCACGCCGCTGCTGAACACGGTCCTGAGCAGGATCGCCCCGGAGACCGCGGGCATGGCGTCCGGAGTCCTGTCGACCGCCCAGCAGATCGGTGGCGCGCTGGGTGTCGCCGTGATCGGGGCGATCTTCTTCAACTCCTTCCGCCCCGAAACCGACGGGCGGACGGAGGCCGCGGGCCACGCGTTCGCCATGTCGTCCTTGACCACGTTCGCCATCGCTGTCCTGGCGGCCGTACTGGTCTTCCTGCTGCCGAACAAGAAGGCACAGGCGAGCGGCTGACGCCCCCCGCCGGACGGCAACGCGACGGACGCCGGTGCGGCGGACCACGTGGTCCGCCGCACCGGCGTCCGTCGAGCGGGAGGGGTGCCCCGAGGAACGGAGCGACGACGACGGCGTCAGCGCGGCGGGACGAGCAGACCCTCGATGATGCGGCGGGTCTTGCTCACCGCGTCGGCGTCGCCCGTTTGCAGGGCGGTGTTCGCGGCGCACAGCAGGGCATCGATCTGGAAGACGGCGAGTTCGACGTCGAGCTCCGCGATCTCACCGGTCTCCACGGCGTGCCGCAATTCGACCGCGATGACTTCGCGCCATTCCCGCTGATCGCGGAAGAGCGCGTCCCGGACCGGCCCGGGACGGCTGTCGAACTCCGCGAGATTCGCGGCCCTGAAACAGCCGCCGGCGAAAAGAGGCGCCTCCGCGTACACGATCCAGTGGTCGAGCAGCGCGCGCAGCCGGGCGACGCCGTGGGGCGCCGACTTGGCCGGGCGGATGACGGCGTCGATGAAAAGCCCGCGCGCGAACTCGACAGCCGAGAGTTGCAGGAGTTCCTTTGTCTTGAACAGGGTCTGGATGCCCGCTTTGCTGAGCCCGGTGTCGAGCGCGAGGCGGCCGAAACTGACGCTGCCCAGACCGTCCAGCGAGGCGACGTCGACAGCCTGGCGGAGCACGATCTTCCGTGTGCGGGCGCCCCGCAGGAGGCGCTTGTCCGTGACCTCGGCCTGCTCCTGAGGCAGGAGCGCAGGCGACCCTGGGTCATCCGGAGAGGTGGCCGACTCTATAGCACTACCCATACGGTCGATCGTACAGCAATTGCCGACCGATATGTCGGCCCGGGCATCGCGCACCGATCGGCCCGACGGCTGTGATCGGCGCGGGGTCGAGTAGGGGCCCTACTCGAACGAGGGGGTGCACGTCGGGCAGGCCCCTGCTCGAACGTGCGGCTGCATGGGCAAGAAAGGCGCCAATAAGATCTTTCTCGGTCGCCATTTCGCGACTCCGAACAAAAAGCGTCAAGCATTCCGGCAGCCGCACCGGCGCCCGGGTGTGTCTCTGGTCTCTTACAACAGGGGGAGAAGAACAGTGACCGTCGCCGGCATACACATTCTGGGGCCCCAACGGATCGAGCTCAAGAACACCGAAATCGTCCTGAGCGGGGCAAAATTGAGAAGCATCCTCGCCGTTCTCGCGCTCCGCGCCGAAAGCGAAGTCCGCCGTGACGAACTCATCGAGGAACTGGACCTGATCCGGACGGCGGGTGACGCGATCAACGCCGTGCACGCCCATGTCGCCCGGCTGCGCCGCTGGCTGCAACGACACGGCGGGAACGCCGATCTGCTGGAGACGGTCAACTCCGGTTACCGGCTCAACATCGATCGGGACGCGGTGGACGCCCACCGCTTCGTGCGACTGGTGGAGCGCGCGCTGAACCTCGCGCCGGGCACCCCCTCGGTCGTGGCGACCATTTTGGAGGACGCCCTTTCGCTGTGGCAGGGGGATGCCCTGATCGACGCTCTCGAAGGGCCCCTGGTCGCCACGGCGGCGGACGAACTCCACCGCTGGCGCGCGGCGGCACGGGAAACGCTGATCGACGCGTGGCTGTCCCTCGATCACCACCAGAAGGTGGTGCTGAACGCCAGGAAGTTCATCTCCGAGGATCCGTTGAACGAGTCGATGCGCGCACGGCACATCATCGCGCTCCAGCGGATGGGACGCCACGCCGAGGCGACCGAGGCCTACCACGACGCGGAGACCGTGCTCAGCCGGGAACTGGGCATCAGGCCCGGTGCCGAGCTCCGCGCCACGTCCGATCCCGCCACCCGCTTCACGCCGGTTTCAGGCGGCCGGCAGCGCCAACGGGAACGCATCATGATCGGCGCGCGGTCATAACCGCTCACGCGCCCCGAACGCGGCGCGGCCGGCATGACGGCGACCGCACGGCCGTCGCCTCCGGCCGGGCGGCCGCCCCCGGTGAGTACCGCGCGGAGGAGCTGGCCGGAAAGGCGGGGATCACCGTGCGCACCCTGCGCTTCTACCGCGAGCGCGGGCTGCTTCCGCCGCCCCGCCGCGAAGGCCGGATCGGCTGGTACGACGACCACCACCTGGCCCGGCTGCGCACTGTGGCCGGTCTCCTGGAGCGCGGCCACACCCTGAGCGCCATCGCCGATCTGACCGCGGCCTTCGAGTCGGGCCGTGATGTGGGCGAACTCCTCGGGCTGGACCGGCCGGCCGAGGAGGACCCGGCCCGTCTCGCGCCGGCGGAGTTGGCCGGCCATTTCGAGGGCGAGGTCACTCCGGAGAACCTCGCCACCGCCCTCGGCCTCGACAGCATCCGCACCGACGGCGACACGCGCGTGCACGTCGGCCGCCGGCTGCTCGACGCCTCGGCCTCCCTGGTCCGCGAAGGCATTGCGCCGGCGGCGGTCCTGGAGTCCGTGACCCGGGTCCGCCGCCACGCGGAGGCGCTGGCCGACATCTTCACGGCGACCGTCCGGGACCACGTCGCGGACGCGGACGCGGAGCGACTGTGCGCCTTGGCCGAGCGCGTGGTCGAGGCCGAGTTCTCCATGGCCCTGGCCCGCCGGCTCCCCGCCGCGGACAGGGGGGACGACTGACCCTTGTTTCTACATACGATCGACCGTATTATTTCTTTATGACTTCGACGCGCCTCACCGAGGAGTCCGACCCCTTCTGCCTCCAGCCGCTGGACACCGCGGCACTGCTCTTCGACGCCCCGTGGCGTCGATTCGCGGTGATCGGGGACAGCCTGTCGGCAGGCACCGGCGACGCCAGCCCCGGCTACGTGGACAAGGGCTGGTCCGACCGGCTCGCCGACATCCTCCGTCGCGTACGACCGGACCTCGCCTACCTGAACACGGCCGAAGACGGAGCGACGACGGCGCAGACCCTCGAAAAGCAGATCGATCAAGCAATCGAGTTCGAACCGGACCTCTTGCACCTGCCATGCGGTGCGAACGACCTCGTGCGACGCACGCCGGACTTCACCGAGATCGAGCGGAAGTTGCGCCGCATGTACGAGCTGGCATCGCAAACCGGCGCCCAGTTGACGACGTTCACCCTCGGCAGGGCGTACGTGATCCCTGTCTTCCCGGACTGGAGCGAGCGGGTAGCCAGGATCAATGACATTACCCGGGCCCTGGCTGCCGAATACGAAGCCGTCGTCGTCGACATGTGGCACCACCCCGTCAACGACCGGGAAGACCTGCTGAGCGAGGACCGCATTCACTTCTCGACCTCAGGGCAAGCGGTCATGGCGACGGAGATGGTCAAAAGCCTGAGCCACGTGCTCAGCCGCACCACACGCGCCTGAGGCAACGAAAGACCCGAGGATGGCAAGGAGGCGCTGCGGGTAGGCCCGCGGCGCCCTCGCGAACCTGCCCTGATGACGGGCGTTTCGACCTGACCGGCGCTTCGCCCCGGTCCATGGCCGGCGCGCGGACCGGCCGACCCCCGCGGCTGCGTTCGCGCGCCTTCTCGGGTTCCACCCGGCGATGCGGGCGGGTCCCGGGGGTTCCGGGACGGCAGGCGCCTTATGCGAGGGCTGCTTCGAGCGGGGAGAGAGGCTCGCGGCCCAGCAGCTGACGCAGGTCACCGCCGGTTCGGGACATGAACCCAGCGGCGATGGCGGAGTAGGTGCTCACCAGCATCGGCACCTGGAACGGCTCGGCACCGGAGGCGGCGATGCGTGTGCGGGCTTGCGCCAGCGTCTCCGGCTCATAGGTGACGTGCGGACCGTGAGCGCGGGCCAGTTCGGCGCCGCCGATAGCCTGCTCGCCGACAAGTTCGTAGATGCGCCGCGCATGAGCGGGGGCCTCCACCGCCACACGTACCGCGGCGTCAGCCAGGTCCGCCCGGGCAACGGCTGCCAGCCGGCCCTCGCCGAGCGGGGCGGTGATCCGCCCGTCGGCGGACGGCGCCGCCAGCCCGGCCAGCAATTCCGCGTACAGGCCGTTGCGCAGGATCGTCCAGCCCAGCGAACTCTTCTGGAGTCGGTGCTCGGTCCAACGGTGCGGCAGGGCGTAGGAAAGGTGGTCTCCGTCGGCGGTCAGGCTCGTATAGACGACGTGACCCACACCGGCCTTCTCGGCAGCGTCAACGGCGGCACCATGCCGGGTGATGACGGTGTCGTCCTCACCGTAGCCCGCGGAGATCAACAGCAGCACATCCACGCCCTCGAAGCCCGTGACGAGTGTGCCGGGATCGTCGAAGTCGATGTGGCGGACAGGCAGCGGAGTCTGAAGCTGCTGAGCATCACGCGTGCCGAGGACAGTGTCGTCACGACCGGCCAGCCGCTCGGCGATCAGCGAGCCCAGGGCGCCGGCGGCTCCAGTAACCAAGATCATCAGGGTCTTCCCGTTCCGGTAGGTTCTCTTCGGTAACCGGGATCATCCTGCGTGTTTGTACCAGCGGGAGTAAGGAGGCACTTCCATGTCAGTGGGGCACACAGGGGTAACCACCCCACCCGTCGTCACGTGCGGCGACGAGCATGAGGACTGCGGGATCCGCGACGTACTCGACCGGATCGGAGACAAATGGTCGGTCCTGGTTGTCGTCGAACTCGCCCAGGGCGTTCGCCGTTTCCGGCAGCTGCAACGCGCCGTACCGGGTATCTCGCAGCGGATGCTGACACTCACCGTGCGCCGGCTGGAGCGCGACGGGCTGATCACCCGGACCGTGTACCCGACGGTGCCTCCGCAGGTCGAGTACGAGCTCACGCCGATGGGCCACAGCCTGACACATCTGGTGAAAGCCCTCGCGGACTGGTCGGCGGAGCACCGCGAGGCCATCGCACAAGCGCGCCATGACTGGGACGCCGTACATCCTGACTCCGGAGTCCGCTGACCGAACGGCCTCCGTATCGTGCCGACTATGGTGGGGGCGACCTGGTCCTCCCCGATCAATTTCAGGGACGAGTCATGTCTCTGTTCATCCACCGGTGACCAGCCAGCTGCTGGTCGACAGCCCTGCCACCGGCGGTGCCCGACGAAGCCGGCGCATAAGCCGGGAGGGCACCACACGGCAGCTCCGGCCACAGCGGCCAATGGCCACAGCGGCCAATGGCCACAGCGGTCAGTGGCTACAGCGGTCAATGGCTCAGATTCTGTGGTCGATCTTCTTTTCCCGCATCAGTTCCTCCAGCTCCGTGTCCGACAGCGGGTGCAGAGAGTCCAGGAGAGGACGTAGCCCGGATTCGCCGAGGCTCTGGCTGGTGACCTCCACCTCAGCGTTCCCGTGGCGGCGGGTGAGGGTGACGGCGCGTCCACCGCCGGGGAAGTCGCGGACCGTGAGCATCTCGCCGCGCGCGTCTACCGCGCAGGCCTCGTCCTTGTCCGCCGGCTCGGGGCACCGAGGTGTCGGCGTGAGCGGCGAGCGCACCGTGAGCCCCACGTAGCCGGACTCGTCCCCCTGCCGGAGGGGGTGGTAGTCGACGCTGAAGGAGGCGGGGCCGGCCACGGCACGGGACACCTCCATGCCCGCCGGCGCGGCGCCCAGGTACAGCAACTCCGGGTGCTCCCGGTACCGCGCGACCTCCGCCTCGTGTCGGCGCTGCTGCGCCTGCGCCGGGCTGACGAAGCCCCCATAGGCCACTCCGGCCGCCAGGACGGCCAGCGCCCCCAGCCGCACGCGCCGATCAGGCACGAACAACGCGGCGGCCACGGCGTACGGTGCCCCCGTCAGCGCGATCCGGACACCGGCGCTCCCCAGGTCGACGTCGCTACCGTAGGCCGCCAGACCTGCCAGGACGCCGAGCGTACCGAGAAGGAGGACCAGTACCGCCCAGCCCAGCCGCCGCGACAGGGAGCCGCACAGCGGTACCACGGTCCGCGCCGGTATGCCCGCCATGACGAGCAGACCCACCAGCAGCGGCACACCCAACACAAAGACCGGCACCGTAGCACCGGCCCCGCCACCCCAGGCCGTTACCACCAGCCCGAAGCCGAGCGTGGGCATCACGGCTGCCATCGTCACCCAGACCAGGAAGAGATGCAGGGCCGTCAGCGCCCCTCTGCTGTTGTCCATATCGCGGAGCCTGCCACCTGGCGTCTCGGCACACATGAGTACGTGTACTCAGCACAGAATCTCGCGTCGTCCGCTCTCTTCCGGTCTCTTCCGGAGGCAGCGCAACAGCCCTCTGGCTATTAACAGCCTGGCCACGACCGAAAACAGGCGTCACCGCACACGTACGGTTGTCGTTCTTCTTACGTCTGCCGTTCGAGAGGGGCGGTCTCCGCATCGACGCAGAGCCCGGACCCGGGCAGCGGGCAACAGACGTCCGACGCGGCTTCGGTGCATGCACGGTCCGTCTGAAAATGCCTCTGCTGACCGTTACAGGGAGTGCGTGCACATGACCGTATATTTCATTGGCGCCGGGCCCGGGGCGGCTGATCTGATTACCGTCCGAGGTCGGGATCTGCTGGGCCGCTGCGACGTATGTCTCTATCCCGGAAGCATGATGCCGGCCGATCTGCTCGCTTACTGCCCGCCGGGCGCAACTCTCATCGACGCAGCGAACCTGACCCTTGATCAAGCTGTCGCGCACATCGTTGCCGCGCACCGCCGGCAACGTGATGTCGTGCGTCTGTGCTCGGGAGATCCGTCGTTGTACAGCACCGTCGCCGAGCAGATGCGCATGCTGGACAAGGAGGGCGTGCCGCACGCGGTGGTGCCCGGGGTGTCCGCGTTCGCGGCATCCGCCGCTGTTCTGGGCCGCGAGCTGACCGTCCCCGGAGTGGGACAGAGCCTGGTCATCACGCGTGCCCGGTCGCGGCCCGGCTCGATGCCCCCGGGGGAGAGGCTGTCGAACTTCGCGCGGAGCGGAACAACGCTCGCGATCTACCTGGTGATCAACCACTTGGAGGAAGTCGTCGAGGAACTGGTCCCGCACTACGGCGCGGATTGCCCGGCGGCAGCAGTCGCGCTGGCGAGTCAACCCGGTGAGCAGGTCGTGCGCTCGACGCTCTCGCACATCGCTCGTGACGTGCGGGCGGCCGGGATGAGCAGAATCGCGACGTTGCTCATCGGCCGAACGCTTGAAGCCGAAGGCTTTCCGGACAGCTTCCTGCACTCCAGCCCGAGGCAATGAGCCACGAGGCAATGAGCCTCGACACCGGTCGTGATACCGCACTTCCGGTCCCAGGTGACGCCCTGGCCCACCGCGAAGCACAACCCAAGGGGTGAAAGCATTGACTTCCACGGTTCGTCTTCCCGAGGTGCAACCATTGTCGACGGAGCTGGAACTGGCGGGGCGCCGAGTAGTGGTGTTCGGGGGTGAGCCCGGAGCGCTGCGTCATCTTGCGCGCTTGTGCCGCACCGGTGCGGAGATCACTGTCGTAGCGCCCGTCGTGTGCGCCGCGATCGGGGCCATGGCCCAGGCGGGCCGCATCCGGTGGCACAACCGGTCGTGGCAGCCCGAAGACTTGGATGACACCTGGTACGCCGTAGCCTGCACCCCGGAACACAACGCGGAGATCGCTGAGACTGCTGAACGCAAACGGGTGTTCTGCGCCCGCGCGGATGCCGAAGCCTCGGCGCCCGTGCGGCAGGGCCGCCCGGACCCGGGGGTGGCCCTGGTCGGTGCGGGGCCGGGAGACCCGGACTTGATCACCGTGCGAGGCCGGGAACTGCTCGGGGCGGCTGACGTGGTCCTCGTCGATCGTTTGGCGCCGCTCGAGTTGCTGGCCGACCTGCGGCCGGAGGTCGAGATCGTTGACGTGGCCAAACTGCCCTACAGCCGGACCGTGGCCCAGGAGCACATCAACGAGGTCATGGTGGAACGTGCCCTGGCGGGTCAGTTCGTGGTCCGTCTCAAGGGCGGAGACCCGTACCTCTTCGGTTGCGGCTTCGAAGAAGTGACGGCCTGCGCCAATGCGGGCGTGCCGGTGACCGTGGTGCCGGGGGTGAGCAGCGCACTGGCGGCACCGGCGCTGGCCGGAGTTCCGGTGACCCACCGGGGCATGGCCCAGGAGGTGACCATCGTGTCCGGGCACGTGGTCTCCGACTACGCCGGCGGCCTCGTCGACTGGTCAGCTCTGGGCCGGCTCAAGGGAACGCTGGTGATTCTCATGGGGGTCACGCATGTAGCCAAGAGCAGCGAGCTGTTGATGCGAGCGGGCCGGGACGCGGCGACACCGGTACTCGTCATCCAGGAAGCGGCCACGCGATTTCAGCGAGTACTCCCGTCCACCCTGGCCGACCTCGCCCAGGACTGCATCACTCACCGAGTCGTGCCACCTGCCGTATTCGTCATCGGGCCGACAGCGGGGCTGAAGGTACCGCAAGCACCCACCGCGGCTGATACCGCGAGCACGGCGTAGGTTCGGTCGCCGCTGATGGTGGCCGCAGTGCGTAGGACGGCGCTGTTCTCGTCGCTGTGCAACCCGTGCGCACTGCGTGGCAGCAGGTCCAGAATCCCGGGCCCCTGCCCGGCTACCTGATCGGCTACTTGGGGAGAACGGGGCGGCAGCGGCGTACCGGCGCGCTGCTCGACCAGGTTGCGGACGCCGGCCGCCGCCATGCCGATCAGTCGTCTTGCTGCTCGTAGTTGGCCAGGGCGAGCCCCAGGGCGAAGAAGGTCGGGGCCCATTCTCCGACGAAGAGGCCCCACCGGTCGGCCCGGTCCATCCCGGCCGTTTCGGTTTTCAGGGACCCTGCCCATGCCACTACCGTCAGGCCGATGGAGGCGAACGCGGCACAGTAGGCGTGCTCGCTCTTGATTCCGGCCTCGTGAAGCTTCTGGACGATCATGGAGATGCACCCTTTCATGCGAAAGACGCCTCGTGGTCCTCTACCAGCCTGCGCGGCCCCGGCCCTCGGCGCATCCCGGGGCGCCCCTCCGGTCTCCACCGGGAGATCGTGACATTCGCCGGAATGACTCCGGCGGCATTGGCCGGTGACCCGGGTCTGGCTGTGGACGGCACCGCGTGGGCGGCCACGTCGTCGGCGGAGGCGGCGGAGTGCCGTGAACCTCAACCTCACTGCCAAGACAGCCGTCGTCACCGGCGCCAGCCGGGGCATCGGACTTGCCACCGTCCGTGCCCTGACCGCCGAAGGCGTCCGCGTGGTCGGCGCCGCCCGCACGATCACGCCCGAGCTGAAGGAAACCGGCGCGCACGCGGTGTCAGCCGACCTGAGCACCGCCGATGGCGTCGCCACCCTGGTGGACAGCGCCCTCACCGAACTCGGTGGCATCGACCTGCTGGTGAACAACATCGGTGCCGGGGACGACGTGGAGCCCATCGGCTTCCTCGACACCGAGGACGCTCAGTGGGCCCGCGTCTTCGACCTCAACCTTCTCAGCGCCGTCCGTACCACCCGCGCGGCCCTGCCCAGCCTGATCGAACGCCGCGGATCGATCGTCAACGTCTCGTCCATCAACTCGCGGCTGCCCGCGGCCGGCCCTGTCGCCTACAGCGCGGCCAAGGCGGCCCTCGCCGCGTTGGGGAAGTCCCTGGCCGAGGAATTCGGGCCCCGGGGAGTGCGCGTGAACACCGTCTCTCCCGGAGTTGTCCGCACCTCCGTCTGGGAGGACCCTGACGGCTTCGGCGGCAAGGTGGCGGCCGGAGCAGGGGCGGAGCACACCGCATTCCTCCAGCAGATCCCGGAAGCCTTCAACATCACTACCGGTCGGATCACCGAGCCCGAAGAAGTGGCGGCCTTGATCGCATTCCTTCTCTCTGACGTCGCCGGCAACATCACCGGCGCGGACTACGTCATCGACGGTGGCACGGTGAAGGCAATCTGAATCGGGGGAGCGCCGCCACAAGGGTGGCGGACGACCAGCGGTGGCGGTCGGTGAGGAGGAACGGCAGCAGCAGAAGAATGCCGGTGAACATCACGAGGGTGGCTGCGGTGTGTGCGGAACATCATCGAGCGGTGCATTTGTCAGTGGCTGCTGGCAACATCGCCGCAATGAACGACATCCGCACCACCCCGCCGCGGCCGCTCGACGTAGCCGCACTCTTCCCTCAACTGGCGCCGCTGGCACGCCCTGCGATCCGCTTGCACCCCCGCCCCGGATCCCCGTCGCCGAACGACAGTTCGGTCGGCGGGCCGCTGCTGTGGCCCGCCGACGAGCCGTGGCCGCGCTGCGACGAGTCGCATGACCAGATGGATGACCTGTATGACGCGTACGAGGTGCGCGCCAGCGAGGACTGCGAGTGGCACGACGGCCCGAACCCTCTGGTGCCCGTGACCCAGCTGTACGTGCGCGACATACCCCTGCTGCGGCCGCCGGGGAAGGCCGACCTGCTCCAGGTGCTGTGGTGTCCCTTCGAACACGAGCCGGACTACAAGCCTCCGACCGCACTGTTCTGGCGCTCCTCCGCCGAGGTCACCGACATCCTCGCCGTCCCGCCCGGCCCCTTCGCTGTGGAGTACGACGGCTACATACCGCGGCCGTGCGTGCTCGCGCCGGAGCAGATCACCGAGTACCCCAACCCCATGGACGTGAGCAAGGAGCTACAGCAGCAGCTGGGGGACTGGGGCAACTGGCAGGCAGCCGGGTCCGCCGTGGACAGCTCCTGGGCCCCCTACCCGGATTCGTTCTACGACAGGCACCTGTCCGTCGCCCCGGGCTGGAAGGTCGGCGGCTGGCCCCCGTGGGGCCTCACCGATCCGATCGCCCGCTTCTGCACCGCATGTGGCGCCAAGATGGCCCCGCTGCTGACCATCGCCTCGGACGAATGGGACAGCAGCAACACGGGTTGGGCTCCGCACGAGGATCAGCACCTCGCCGCCCTCCACAGAGCTGATGGAGCGAACCCGCCCGAGATCCAGGTCTCCAAGGGCAACCATCTGCAGCTCTACGTCTGCCCGGAGTCTCCGGATCACCCGCACACGACCCTGATTCAGTGAGCCGTTGCTGAAGCCCTCCGCGTCGCCATGCACACCACAGGAATGGCGGGTGGGCTGCGCCCGACGCAGCACCGGGAAGCCGAGGAGGAGATCGGCGTCGGGCGGGCGGAGGCGGGGGAGCGTCCCCCGGTGGCCGGCACGTCGTGCAAAGCGCGGGCTGAGTGTCCAGTCGACGCGTCGGGGCTCTGGTGCCGGCCGTCGGCGCCTCCTCATGTACCCGGGCCCCTGCCCGAATTCATGGTCCGCCCGTACCGTCCCCGAAGCACCCGCGTCGAAGTCTCGGAAATTCCCTAGCCCGCTCCGTGATTCCGTGAGCCCGTCGAGCGTTGGATGAGGACCTGTGGCCCTCGACCGGCTTTGTCCGTGGCAGTGAAAGGGGACCGAATGTCCAGGCGCGCGCTGATCACCGGAATCACCGGGCAGGACGGCTCGTATCTCGCCGAGCATCTGCTCGCCGAGGGCTACCAGGTATGGGGCCTGACCCGAGGTCAGGCCAACCCGCGCAAGGACCGGGTGGCCAAACTGATACCCGATCTCTCCTTCGTGGACGGTGACCTGATGGACCAGGGGAGCCTGGTCTCGGCTGTGGACCTGGTGCAGCCGGACGAGGTCTACAACCTCGGGGCCGTCTCCTTCGTGCCCATGTCCTGGCAGCAGCCGGAGCTCGTCACCGAGGTCAACGGCACCGGCGTGCTGCGCATGCTGGAGGCCATCCGCATGGTGAGCGGGCTGGGCAAGTCCGCAGGTGGAGGCGATGGCCACGGCCAGATCCGCTTCTACCAGGCCTCCTCCTCGGAGATGTTCGGGAAGGTGGTGGAGGCGCCGCAGAGCGAGCGAACCCCCTTCCATCCGCGCAGCCCCTACGGGGTGGCCAAGGCCTACGGCCACTACGTCACCCAGAACTATCGTGAGTCCTACGGAGTGTTCGGAGTGTCGGGGATCCTCTTCAACCACGAATCCCCCCGCCGCGGCGCGGAGTTCGTGACCCGGAAGATCACTCTGGCGGTCGCACAGATCAAGCTGGGCCTGCAGGAGAAACTGCTGCTCGGCAACCTCGACGCGGTGCGCGACTGGGGATTCGCGGGGGACTACGTCCGTGCAATGCACCTGATGCTGCAACAGGACAGGCCCAGAGACTACGTGGTGGGCACCGGCCGGATGCACTCGGTGCGCGATGCCGCACGCATCGCCTTCGAGGCCGCGGACCTGGACTGGGAGGAGCACGTCGTGGTGGACCCGGCACTGGTGCGGCCCGCCGAGGTCGAGACGCTGTGTGCCGACTACGGCAACGCCCGCCGCGAGCTCAGCTGGGAGCCCGAGGTCGACTTCGCGGAGCTGATGCGGATGATGGTGGAGTCCGACCTCCGCCAGGCCGGTCTCGAACGTGGCCACAGCGAGTTGCTCGCCGCGGCGGGCTGGTAGGCCTCGCCGGAAAACACCTGCTCACACCCTTCGCGGACCCGGGGTCGGCCGACTCTACGGGTTTTCGTGGCCACGCCCGCCGACACTGGGCACGTGGTGTGCGGGACGTGGAGCAGTGCCCCGTGCGGGGCCTCCAGATGTGTCGCTCGCTGTGGAACAGCCATCCCGAGTGCCGGATGCCCACATCGAAATCCTCTGCTGTCCGTCGGTCTTGAGATGGGTTGAGTTGAACGTGGCGAAGGTGGACAAGGAACAGAAGCTCCGGGACTACCTGAAGCGGGCGAGCGCCGATCTGCGGCGTTCCCGGCAGCGGGTGGGCGAACTGGAGGCCGCGGCCCATGAGCCCATCGCGATCGTGGGCATGAGCTGCCGCTTCCCCGGGGGAGTGACGACCCCCGAGGAACTCTGGTCCATGCTCGTCGCCGCCGAGGACGGCATCACGGAGGCCCCCGCCGACCGCGGCTGGGAGCTGCTGGCGGGGAACGCCGGGGAGAGCGAGGGCGCGGGGAAGTTCTCCGGCGGATTCCTGCACGACGCGGCCGAGTTCGACGCCGGATTCTTCGGGATCTCCCCGCGCGAGGCGCTCGCGATGGATCCCCAGCAGCGGGTGCTGCTGGAGTCCTCCTGGGAGGCCTTCGAACGGGCCGGCATCGACCCGGCCGCGGTCCGCGGCACCAGGACGGGCGTGTTCGTCGGGGCCATGCCCCAGGATTACCGGGTGGGCCCGGAGGACGACGTCCAGGGCTTCACCCTGACGGGTCAGGCCACCAGCGTCCTGTCGGGCCGGCTCTCCTACTTCTTCGGGGCCGTCGGCCCCGCGGTGACGGTCGACACCGCCTGCTCGTCCTCCCTGGTGGCCCTGCACCTGGCCGCCCACTCCCTGCGCCAGGGCGAGTGCTCCCTGGCCCTGGCCGCCGGCGTCACGGTGATGTCCGCACCCACGACGTTCGTGGAGTTCGCCCGCCAGGGCGGGCTGGCCGCCGACGGGCGCTGCCGCTCCTTCGCCGACTCCGCCGACGGCACCGGCTGGGCCGAGGGCGTAGGCGTACTGGTCCTGGAACGGCTCTCGGAGGCCCGGCGCAACGGGCACGAGGTGCTGGCCGTCGTACGGGGCTCCGCCGTCAACCAGGACGGTGCCTCCAACGGGCTGACCGCGCCCAACGGCCCGTCCCAGCAGCGGGTGATCGAGCAGGCGCTGGCCAACGCGCGGCTCTCGGCCGACGCGGTCGACGCCGTCGAGGCGCACGGCACGGGGACCACCCTGGGCGACCCGGTCGAGGCACAGGCGCTGATCGCGACCTACGGCCGCAACCGCGCCGAGGACCGCCCGCTGCTGCTGGGCTCCGTCAAGTCGAACCTCGGGCACACCCAGGCGGCGGCCGGCATGGCAGGCGTCATCAAGATGGTGCTGGCCATGCGGCACGGCACACTGCCCCGCACGCTGCACGTCGACGCGCCGTCCTCGCACGTGGACTGGACGGCGGGGGCCGTACGCCTGCTGACCGAGCAGACCCCCTGGCCGCGGGGCGGGGAACCGCGCCGGGCCGGCATCTCCTCGTTCGGGATCAGCGGCACCAACGCGCACACGATCCTGGAGGAAGCCCCGTCCGAACAGGCCCCCGAGACCGTGGAGAAGGACAGGGGGGACGCGGAGGAGACCGCCGCGGTCGCCGAAACCGCCGAACCCGCCGAACCCGCCGAGCTCATCGCCGCGGGCGCCACCCCGTGGCTGCTCTCCGGACGCACCCGGGAGGCCCTGCGTGCCCAGGCGGCCCGGCTCCTGGCCTTCCTCACGGCCCGCCCCGAGCTCGCACCCGTGGACGTGGCCCACTCGCTGGCCACGGCCCGCTCGGCCTTCGAGCACCGCGCCGCGTTCACCGCCGCCGACCGCACCCGGGCCCTCGAAGCCCTCACCGCGCTGGCCGACGGCGAACCGGCGCCCGGCCTGGCCCGCGGCACGGTGCAGGGCCGCGCCAAACTCGCCTTCCTCTTCGCCGGCCAGGGCTCCCAGCGGCCGGGCATGGGGCGTGAACTCCACGCCCGCTTCCCCGCCTTCGCCGCCGCGCTCGACGACATCCTCGCCCACTTCGACGAGGGCCTCGAACAGCCCCTCAAAGACGTTCTGTTCGCCGCAGACGGCACGCCCGAGGCCGCTCTGCTGAACGAGACCGGCTACGCGCAGCCCGCCCTGTTCGCGATCGAGGTCGCGCTGTACCGGCTGACCGAATCCCTCGGCATCAAGCCGGACTTCCTCGCCGGGCACTCCATCGGCGAGATCGCGGCCGCGCACGTCGCCGGGGTCTTCTCGGCCACCGACGCCGCGGCCCTGGTGCTCGCCCGTGGCCGGCTCATGCAGGCGCTGCCCGCCGACGGCGCCATGGTCTCGCTGGAAGCGACGGAGGACGAGGTCCTCCCTCTGATCGAGAACCGGCGGGACCGCATCTCGATCGCGGCGGTCAACGGGCCCACCGCCCTCGTCGTGGCCGGCGCGGAGGATGAAGTCGCGGCCGTCGCCGCACACTTCACCGCACTGGGCCGCAAGACCAAGCGGCTGCGGGTCTCGCACGCCTTCCACTCCCCGCTCATGGAACCCATGCTGGAGGAGTTCCGCGCCGTCGTCTCCGGCCTCGCGCCGCAGGCACCCGTCATCCCGGTCGTCTCCGGCCTGACCGGCACCCTCGCCACGGTCGAGCAGCTGACCTCCCCCGACTACTGGGCGGACCACGCCCGCCACGCCGTCCGGTTCTCCGACACCGTGACCTGGCTGAACGACCACGGCGCCGGCACCTTCCTCGAACTGGGCCCCGACGGTGTCCTGTCCGCCATGGCCCGGGCCTGCCTGGACGGTACCGATGACGACAGCGGCACCCCCGAGGCCGTACCCGCCACGCTCGCCGTGCTCCGGCCGGGCCGCCCCGAGGCCGAGACGCTCACCGCCGCGCTGGCGGGCCTGCACGTCCGGGGCGTGGCCGTCCGGTGGGAGCCCTGGTTCGCCGGCACCGGCGCCCGGCGCACCGACCTTCCCACGTACGCCTTCCAGCGCCGCCGGTACTGGCCCAAGGGCATGCCCGCACAGGGCGCCGACGTCCGCGCTGCGGGCCTGGGCGCCGCCCGCCACCCCCTGCTGGCGGCGGCCGTGTCGGTCGCCAACTCCGACGGCCTGCTGTTGACCGGCCGGCTGTCGCTGCGCACCCACCCCTGGCTGGCCGACCACACCGTACGCGGCACGGTGCTGCTCCCCGGCACCGCCTTCCTGGAGCTGGCCGTCCGGGCGGGGGACGAGACCGGCTGCGGCCGCGTCGAGGAACTCACTCTGGCCGCCCCCCTGGTCCTGCCCGCGGAGGGCGGTGTCCAGGTGCAGGTGTGGGCCGGCAGCCCGGACGAGTCCGGCCGCCGCACCTTGAGCATCCACTCCCGCCCCGACGGCCCCGAGGAGCTGCCCTGGACGCAGCACGCCGCCGGCACCCTCGTCGCCGGTGAGCACCGCGCCGGCTTCGACGCCACCGCCTGGCCCCCCGCCGGCGCCGAGCCGCTCGACCTCGACGGCTTCTACGACCGTATGGCCGACGGCGGTTTCGCGTACGGGCCCCTGTTCCAGGGTCTGCGTGCCGCCTGGCGCGCCGGTGACGACGTCTACGCCGAGGTGACGCTGCCGGAGACGGGTGCCTCCGACACCGGCTCCTTCGGCATCCACCCGGCCCTGCTGGACGCCGCGTTGCACGCCTCGGCCTTCGCCGGCCTCGACGAGCAGGGCCGCGGGGGGCTGCCCTTCTCATGGCAGGACGTGACCCTGCACGCGAGCGGGGCGACGGCGGTCCGGGTGAAGCTGACCCGGACCGACGGCGACGCGGTGGCGATCGCCGTCGCCGACACCTCGGGCACCCTCGTGGCCTCCGTGGGATCGCTCGTCCTGCGCCCGATGCCGGACGAGCAGCTGACCGCCGCCTCCCTCGCGCGCGACGCCCTGTTCGAGCTGCGCTGGTCCCCGCTGCCGGACCCCGCCGGAACGGCTCCCTCCGCGGTCGCCGTCCTCGGCCCGGACCTCTTCGGCCTCGCCGAAGCACTGACCTCGCCGGACCGCACGGTCACGGCGCTGCCCGGCCCGGCCACCGCCGCCGAGATCCCGGAGGTCGTGCTCGCCCCCGTCGCCGGCACCGCCGGTGACGAACCGGTCGCCTCCGCGCACGCCCGCACCGCCCACGTCCTGGGGCAACTGCGGTCCTGGCTGGAGAACGAGCGGTACGCCGGCTCGCGGCTGGTCTTCGTCACCCGCGGCGCGGTCACCACCGACGGCCGTCAGGCGCCGGACCCGGCGGCCGCCGCCGTCTGGGGTCTGGTGCGCGCCGCGCAGGCCGAACACCCCGGCCGCTTCGGCCTGGTGGACCTCGACCCCGCCGCGCCCACCGCGCCGGAGCTCGTCCGGGCACTGGCCACGGACGAGCCGCAGACCGCCGTCCGCGGCGGCGCCCTGCTCGGCGCCCGGCTCGCCCGCGCCCAGGCGCCGGAGAGCGGCACACCGTGGAACCCCGAGGGCACCGTGGTGCTCACCGGTGCCACCGGCGGCCTGGGCCGCGTACTGGCCCGGCACCTGGCCGCCGAGCACGGCGTACGGCACCTGCTGCTCGTCAGCCGCCGGGGCCCCGCCGCCGAGGGCGCCGACGAGCTCGTCGCCGAACTGGCCGGGCACGGCGCACGGGTCGCCGTCGAAGCCTGCGACCTCGCCGACCGCGCCGCCGTGGACCGGCTGCTGGCCGCGGTGCCCGCCGAGCACCCCGTCACCGCCGTCGTGCACAGCGCCGGCACGCTCGACGACGCCCTGATCGAGTCGCTGACCCCCGAGCGGATCAGCGCGGTGCTGCGGCCCAAGGCCGATGCCGTATGGCACCTCCACGAGGCCACCCGGGGGCTGGACCTGGCCGCCTTCGTCGTCTTCTCCTCCCTCTCCGGAACCGTGGGCGCGGCGGGCCAGGGCAACTACGCCGCCGCGAACGCGTTCATCGACGCCGTCGCCCAACTGCGCCGCGCCGAAGGGCTGCCGGGGCTCTCCCTGGGCTGGGGCCCGTGGGCGCCCACCGGCGGCATGACCGGCGGGCTGACCGACCACGACCTCCAGCGCCTGGCCCGTGCGGGCACACCCGCGCTCACCGAGGAACAGGGCGTCGCGCTCTTCGACCTCGCGACCGCCGCGACGGCGGCCGTCCTGCTGCCGGTCAGGCTGGATCTGTCCGCCCTGCGGGCCCGCGGCGAGGTGCCGGCGCTGATGCGCGGCCTCGTGCGTACCCCCGTCCGCCGCTCGGTGGTCACCGGCTCGGAGACCGCCGTGAGCCTCGTCCAGCAGCTGTCCCGGCTGCCGGAGGACGACCGCGCCGAGGTGGTGCGCGACCTCGTGGCCGGTCAAGTGGCCTCCGTGCTCGGCCACTCCGGTACCGCCGAGGTCGACGTCCGGCGCCCGTTCCGGGAGCTGGGCTTCGACTCGCTCACCGCCGTGGAACTGCGCAACCGGCTCCGTACGGCCACCGGCCTGCGCACCGCCGCGACGGTGGTCTTCGACTACCCGACCGTCGCCGCGCTCGCCGCGCACGTCCTCGGCGAGCTCATGGGATCCGAAGCCGCCGCCACGGCGGACGCCCCCCGGGCCGCCGGCGAGCAGGACCCCGTCGTCATCGTCGGCATGAGCTGCCGCTACCCGGGCGGCGTCGCCTCGCCCGAGGACCTGTGGCGGCTGGTCAGCGAGGGCACCGACGCCATCTCGGGCCTGCCCACGGACCGCGGCTGGGACCTGGAGGCGCTCTACGACCCGGACCCGGACCGCCTCGGCACCTCCTACACCCGTTTCGGCGGATTCCTGCACGAGGCACCCGAGTTCGACCCCGCTTTCTTCGGCATGAGCCCCCGCGAGGCGCTGGCCACCGACTCGCAGCAGCGGCTGCTCCTGGAGGCGTCCTGGGAAGCCTTCGAACGCGCCGGCATCGACCCGGTGTCCCTGCGCGGCAGCCGCACCGGCGTGTTCGCCGGCGTCATGTACAACGACTACTCCATGGTCCTCGCCGGCGGGCAGTTCGAGGGCCATCAGGGCAGCGGCACCTCACCGAGCATCGCCTCCGGGCGTGTGTCCTACGCCCTCGGGCTGGAGGGTCCCGCCGTCACCGTCGACACGGCGTGTTCGTCCTCGCTCGTCGCCATGCACTGGGCGATGCAGGCCCTGCGCGCGGGGGAGTGCTCGCTCGCCCTGGCCGGCGGTGTCACGGTGATGTCGACGCCGGGCTCCCTCATCGAGTTCTCCCGGCAGCGCGGCCTGTCCCCGGACGGCCGCTGCAAGTCCTTCTCCGACAGCGCCGACGGCGTCGGCTGGGCCGAGGGCGTCGGCATGCTCGTCCTCGAACGGCTCTCCGACGCCCAGCGCAACGGGCACCGGGTCCTGGCCGTCGTACGGGGCTCCGCCGTCAACCAGGACGGCGCCTCCAACGGGCTGACCGCCCCCAACGGCCCGTCCCAGCAGCGGGTGATCCGGCAGGCACTGGCCGGCGCCGGCCTGTCCGTCGCGGATGTCGACGCGGTGGAGGCGCACGGCACCGGCACCACGCTCGGTGACCCCATCGAGGCCCAGGCCCTGCTCGCCACCTACGGGCAGGACCGCGACCCCGGGCAGCCGCTGCTGCTCGGCTCCGTGAAGTCCAACATCGGTCACACCCAGGCGGCGGCCGGCGTGGCCGGCGTCATCAAGATGGTCATGGCCATGGACCAGGGCGTGCTGCCCCGCACCCTGCACGCCGACGAGCCGTCCTTGCACGTGGAGTGGGACGCCGGAGCGGTGCGCCTGCTCACCGAAGAGACCCCCTGGCCGCGGGCGGGCCGGCCGCGGCGCGCCGGAGTCTCCTCCTTCGGTTTCAGCGGTACGAACGCACACGTCGTCCTCGAAGAGGCCCCGGCCGCCCCCGGCCCGCGCGAGGAGCGCCGACAGCCGCCGCTCGTGCCGGCCGTCGTGCCGTGGACCCTGTCCGGCAGGAGCCGGGCGGCACTGCGGCACCAGGCGGCCCGCCTGCGGTCCTTCCTCGACGACCGCCCGGCCTTCGACCCGGCTGACGTCGGCCTCTCCCTCGCCACCACCCGCTCGGCCTTCGACCAGCGGGCCGTCGTCACCGGCGACCGCGGCGAACTGCTGCGCGCGCTCGCCGCGCTGGCCGCCGACCGGCCCGACCCCGCGCTGACCGAGGGCGAGACCGGCAGTGCGGGCAGGCTCGCCGTGCTGTTCGCCGGACAGGGCAGCCAGCGCCCGGGCGCCGGCCGGGAACTCCACGCGCGCTTCCCCGCGTTCGCCGCCGCCCTCGACGAGGTGGCCGCCGCCCTCGACCCGCACCTGGACCGCCCGCTGAAGGAGGTCCTCCTCGCCCCGGCCGGCAGCCCCGAAGCGGAGCTGCTGGACCGCACCGAGTGGACCCAGCCGGCGCTCTTCGCCGTCGAGGTCGCGCTCTACCGTCTGCTGCGCACCTGGGGGATCCGCCCCGACGTCCTGCTCGGCCACTCGGTCGGCGAGATCGCCGCCGCGCACGTCGCGGGCGTCCTCCCGCTGCCCGACGCGGCCCGCCTGGTCGCCGCGCGCGCCCGGCTGATGCAGGCCCTGCCCGCCGCCGGCGCCATGATCTCCCTCCAGGCCACGGAGGACGAGGTGGCGCCCCTGCTCGCGGGACGCGAACACGAGGTCTCCCTCGCCGCCGTCAACGGCCCCACCGCCGTCGTCGTCTCCGGCGACGAGGCCGCCGCCGAGGAGATCGCCGCCCACTTCGCCGCACAGGGCCGCAGGACCAAGCGGCTTCCCGTCAGCCACGCCTTCCACTCGCCGCTCATGGAGCCCATGCTCGACGCGTTCCGTGAGGTCGCCGCCGGGCTCACCTACGCGGCACCGACGCTCACCGTCATCTCCGACCTCACCGGCCGGCCCGCCACGGACGAGGAACTCCGCTCCGCGGACTACTGGGTCGCGCACGCGCGCGGCACGGTCCGCTTCGCCGACGGCATACGCGCCGCCCACGCGCACGGTGCCGCCACCTTCCTCGAACTCGGCCCCGACAGCGTGCTGTCATCCCCCGCCCAGGACACCCTGGGCGACGGGACGGACGCGGACTTCGTCCCGCTGCTGCGCGCCGACCGCGGCGAGGAGCGGTCCGTCACCTCCGCGCTCGCCCGCCTGCACGTCCGCGGCACGGCCGTCGACTGGCCTGCGTACTTCACCGGCACGGGCGCGCGCACCGTGGACCTCCCCACGTACGCCTTCCAGCACGAGCGCTACTGGCCCGAGGCCGCCCCGGCCCGCGGCCCGCAGGCCGCCGCCGACCCCGCGGACGCCGAGCTGTGGAGCGCCGTCGAACGCGGCGACGCCGCGGGGCTCGCCGGCCTCCTGGGCCTGCGCGACGAGCAGCACGCCTCCCTCTACGCGCTGTTGCCCGCCCTGTCGTCCTGGCGACAGCTCCGGCAGGAGAAGGCACTGCTGGACTCCACCCGCTACCGCGTCGCCTGGCGCCCGGTACGGCCGGCCGCCGCCCCCGTCCTGGACGGCACCTGGCTGGTCGTGACCGCCGAAGGGACCGACGGCGACGAGATCCTGAACGCGCTGCGCGGCCACGGCGCGCAGTTCGAGACGCTCGAGCTGGACGCGGACTGCCGCGAACGCGCCGTACTCGCCGCCCGCCTGCAAGCCGTACGCGACACGGGACGGCCCCTGGCCGGCGTACTGTCCCTGCTCGCACTCGCCGACAGGCCGGGCACCGAGCCGCCGGCCGGCCTCGCGCTCAGCATCGTCCTGACCCAGGCGCTCGCCGACACCGACCTCGCCGCCCCCCTATGGGTCCTGACCCGCGGCGCGGTCACCACGGGCGCCGCCGACCCGCTCACCGCCCCCCTCCAGGCGGCCGTCTGGGGCCTGGGCCGCGTCGCCGCCCTCGAACACCCGCAGCTGTGGGGCGGCCTGATCGATCTGCCGGCCGTCCTGGACGGCCCCGCCACCCAGCACCTCGTCAGCGCCCTCGCCGCACAGGGCGACGAGGACCAGATCGCGATCCGCGCGACCGGTGCGCTCGGCCGGCGCCTCGTGCGCCACCCGCTCGACGGACTGCCCCCGGCCGACGCCTTCACCGCGCGGGGCACCGTGCTCGTCACCGGCGGCACCGGAGCGCTCGGTGCCGAGGTCGCCCGCTGGCTCGCCCGCAGCGGTGCCGACCACCTCCTCCTCACCAGCCGCCGCGGCCCCGACGCCCCCGGCGCCGAGGAACTGGCCGCTGAACTGGCCGACCTGGGCGCCCGGGTCACCGTCGCGGCCTGCGACACCGCCGACCGCGACGCGCTGGCCGCACTGCTGGCCTCCGTACCGGACGAGCACCCGCTGACCGGCGTCGTGCACGCGGCCGGCGTCGGCCAGGCGGCCCCCCTCACGGAGACCCCCCTGGACGCCGCCGCGGAGGCGATGGCCGCGAAGCTGCTCGGGGCGGCCCACCTGGACGCCCTCCTCGACGGCCACGACCTCGAATTCTTCGTCCTGGTCTCCTCGATCGCCGGAGTCTGGGGCAGCGCCGGGCAGAGCGCCTACGGCGCCGCCAACGCCTACCTCGACGCCCTCGCCGAACACCGGCGGGCCCGCGGCCTGCCCGCGACCTCGGTGGCCTGGGGCCCCTGGGGCGAGCTCGGCATGGCCACCCACGAGGCCGTGGCCGACCAACTGCGGCGGCAGGGGCTGCGCTTCCTCGCCCCCGCCACCGCCATGGCCGAACTGCGCCGCGCGCTCGTCCAGCAGGACGTCACCGTCACGGTCGCCGACATCGACTGGGACCGCTACCACCCCGTCTTCACCTCCTCCCGCCCCAGCCCCCTCTTCGACGAACTGGCCGACGTCCGGGCCCTCGCGCACACCGACGGCGAGAGCGCCGTACCGGAGTTCGCCGCACGCCTGCGGGGCCTCGGCGAGGACGAGCAGGAGCGACTCCTGACCGACCTGGTGCGCGCCGAGGCGGCCGTCGTCCTCGGCCACACCTCCGCCGAGGGCATCGCGGAGCGGCGGGCCTTCCGCGAGGCGGGCTTCGACTCGCTGACCGCCGTGGAGCTGCGAAAGCGGCTGGCCGCGCTCACCGGCCTGTCCCTGCCCGCCACCCTGGTCTTCGACTACCCGACCCCCGGCGCCCTCGCGCGCCATCTGCGCGCCGAACTCCTCGGCACGGCGGGCGAGCCGACGGCATCCGCGGCCGCGCCGTCACCCGGCGGCTTCGACGAACCCATCGCCATCGTCGGCATGAGCTGCCGCTTCCCCGGCGGCGTCCGCTCCCCGGAACAGTTCTGGGAGCTGATCTCCGAAGGCGTCGACGCCATCTCCGACTTCCCCGTCAACCGCGGCTGGAACACCGACCTCTACCACCCGGATCCGGACAACAACGGCACGACGTACTCCACCCAGGGCGGATTCCTGCACGACGCGGGCGAGTTCGACGCGGGCTTCTTCGGCATCTCGCCGCGCGAGGCCCTGTCGATGGACCCCCAGCAGCGCCTGCTGCTGGAGACCACCTGGGAGGCGTTCGAGCAGGCCGGCATCGACCCCGCGACGGTCCACTCCACGGCGACCGGAACCTTCATCGGCTCCACCTACCAGGAGTACGGCCTCGGCCTCGACGACCCCTCCGCGGGCCACCTGGTGACCGGCACCAGCCCGAGCGTTCTCTCCGGGCGCCTGGCCTACCTCTTCGGCCTCGAAGGGCCGGCGGTCACCGTCGACACGGCCTGCTCCTCGTCCCTGGTCGCCCTGCACCTGGCCTGCCAGTCGCTGCGCAACGGCGAGAGCTCACTGGCCCTGGCCGGCGGCGCGACCGTGATGACCAACCCCAGCCCCTTCGTCGCCTTCAGCCGGCAGCGGGCCCTCGCGGGCGACGGCCGCTGCAAGGCGTTCTCCGACAGCGCCGACGGCATGACGCTCGCCGAGGGCGTCGGCATCCTCGTCCTGGAACGGCTCTCCGACGCGCGGCGCAACGGCCGCGACATCCTCGCCGTCGTCCGCGGCTCCGCCATCAACCAGGACGGAGCCTCCAACGGCCTGTCCGCCCCGAACGGCCCGTCCCAGCAGCGCGTCATCCGCCAGGCCCTCACCAACTCCGGGCTGGCACCGGCGGACATCGACGCCGTCGAGGCGCACGGCACCGGCACCGCCCTCGGCGACCCCATCGAAGCCCAGGCCCTGCTCGCCACCTACGGCCGGACCCGCGACGCCGAACGCCCCCTGCTCCTGGGCTCCGTGAAGTCGAACATCGGGCACACCCAGTCGGCGGCCGGCGTGGCCGGCGTCATCAAGATGGTCATGGCACTGCGCCACGGCGAACTGCCGCGCACCCTGCACGCCGACACCCCCTCCAGCCACGTCGACTGGACCCCCGGCACAGTCTCCCTGCTGACCGACCGCACCGCCTGGCCCGAGAGCGGGCGCCCGCGCCGCTGCGCGGTCTCGTCCTTCGGCATCAGCGGCACCAACGCCCACACCGTCCTCGAAGAGGCGCCCCGGCCGCAGCGGACGGACCCCGGACAGGAAGCGGAGCCGCTGCCCCCGGCCGGCGGCGCCGTCCCCTGGGTGCTGTCCGCGTCGACCCCGGGCGCCCTGCGCGCCCAGGCCACGAACCTCGCCGCCCGCCTCGACGGCGAGCAGCCGCCCGGCGCCCTCGACACCGGTCACACCCTGGTGACCTCGCGCACGCTCTTCGACCACCGCGCCGTCGTCATCGGCACCGGCGACGACGAACGGGCCACCGCGCTCAGGGCCCTCGGCGAGGGACGGTCCGCCCCGGGCGTCGTCCAGGGCACCGCCGACACCGACGGCAGGACCGTGTTCGTCTTCCCCGGCCAGGGCTCCCAGTGGGCCGGCATGGGGGCGCGGCTGCTGGAGGAGTCCCCGGTCTTCGCCGAACGCCTGCGCGAGTGCGCGACCGCCCTCTCGGCGTACACCGACTGGTCTCTGCTCGACGTCCTGCGCCAGGCCGAGGGCGCGCCCACCCTGGACCGCGTCGACGTCGTCCAGCCCGCCTCGTTCGCCGTCATGGTCTCGCTGGCCGAACTGTGGCGCTCCCACGGCATCACCCCCGACGCCGTCGTCGGCCACTCGCAGGGCGAGATCGCCGCCGCCGCCGTCTCCGGCGCCCTGACACTGGACGACGCCGCCCGGGTCGTCGCGCTGCGCAGCCGGGCCATCGCCCGGCTGCTGGCCGGATCCGGCGGCATGATGTCGGTCCCGCTGCCCGCGGCCGAGGCCGAAGAGCGCCTCGCCGGGTACGCGGGCCTGTCCGTCGCCGCCGTCAACGGACCCCGCTCCGTCGTCGTCTCCGGCGCCCCCGAACCGCTGGACGCCCTGCTGGCCGAGCTGGCCGCCGACGGCGTCCGCGCCAGGCGCATCACCGTGGACTACGCCTCGCACTCCGCACAGGTCGAGCTGTTGCGGGAGGAACTGCGCGACGCCCTCGCGCCGGTCCGGCCGCGTGCCCCGCAGGTGCCCTTCTTCTCCACCGTCACCGGCGACTGGCTGGACACCACCGGCCCCGACGCCGACTACTGGTACGCCAACCTCCGGCAGACCGTCCGCTTCGAGCCCGCCGTGCGCGAACTCCTCGCGCGGGACCACCGCTTCTTCATCGAGGTCAGCTCCCACCCCGTCCTCGCCATGGGCATCCAGGAGACGGCCGAGGCGGCGGACACCCGGGCCGTGGTGCTCGGCACCCTCCGGCGCGGGGCCGACGGCACCGACCGCTTCCTGACCTCGCTCGCCGAAGCCTTCGTCCGCGGCGCGACCGCCGACTGGTCCCGCGTCTTCGCCGGCACCGGGGCCCGCCGGGTGCCGCTGCCCACGTACCCCTTCCAGCGCGAACACCTGTGGGCCGTCCCCGCCGCACCACGGGACCGCCACGCAACCGACCCCGCGGACGCGGAGTTCTGGACAGCGGTCGAGGAGGAGGACGTCGACTCCCTCGCCGCCAGCCTGCGCCTCGACCGCACCTCGCTGGCCCCGGTGCTCCCGGCGCTCTCGCACTGGCGCAAGCACCGGCGCGACCTGTCGACCGTGGACTCCTGGCGCTACCGCGCCGCATGGCAGCCGCTGACCGGCCTGCCCGCCGCGGACCTGACCGGCACCTGGCTCGTCGTCACCGCCGAGGGAACCGACGCCGACGACGTCACGGACGCCCTCGCCGCCCACGGCGCCGACCCGCGCACGCTCGTCCTGGACGAGGCCTGCGAGGACCGTACGGTCCTCGCCGCCCGCCTGCCGGAGCTCGCGGACCTCACGGGAGTGGTGTCCCTGCTGGCCGCGGCCGAGGAGCCGAGCGCGCACCACCCGGCGCTCACCACCGGCCTCGCCCTGACCGTCTCGCTCGTCCAGGCACTCGGCGACACCGGCACCGGCGCGCCCCTGTGGTGCCTGACCCGGGGCGCCGTCTCCACCGGCCGCGCGGACCGGCTGACCCGGCCCGCCCAGGCCCAGGTCCTCGGCCTCGGCTGGACGGCGGCCCTCGAACACCCGGAGCGCTGGGGCGGCGTCGTCGACCTGCCCGACCAGCTCGACCGGCGCGCCGCCGAACGCCTGGCCGCCGTCCTCACCAACCGCACCGGCGAGGACCAGCTCGCCGTGCGCGCCTCGGGCGTCCTCGCCCGCCGCATCGTGCGCGCCGCCTCCGCGGACCCGGCCCCCGCCCGCCCCTGGTCGCCCCGCGGCACCACCCTCGTCACCGGCGGCACGGGCACCCTCGCCCCGCACCTGGCGCGCTGGCTCGCCCGGCAGGGCGCCGAGCACATCGTGCTGACCAGCCGGCGCGGCCCGGCGGCACCCGGCGCGGCGGAGCTCGTACAGGAGCTCGCCGAGCTGGGCTGCGAAGCCACCGCCGTCGCCTGCGACCTGACCGACCGCGATGCGGTCGCGGACATGCTCGGGGCGCTCAAGGCCGAGGGCCGCACCGTGCGAACGGTCGTGCACACCGCCGTCACCATCGAGCTCGCGCCGCTCGCGGAGACGACCCTCGACGCCTTCGCGAAGGTCGTCGACGCCAAGGTCTCCGGCGCCCGGCACCTCGACGAACTCCTCGACGACGACGAGCTCGACGCCTTCGTCCTGTACTCCTCCTCCGCCGGCATGTGGGGCAGCGGAGCCCACGCCGCCTACGTCGCCGGCAACGCCTACCTCAACGCCCTCGCCGAGCACCGCCGCGCCCGGGGCGCGCGGGCCACGGCCGTCTCCTGGGGCATCTGGGCCGACGACCTGAAGCTCGGCCGCGTCGACCCCGCCCAGATCCGCCGCAGCGGACTCGTCTTCATGGACCCGCAGCTCGCCCTCACCGGACTGCGGCAGGCCCTCGACGACGACGAGACGGTCCTGGCGATCGCCGACGTGGACTGGGAGCGCTACCACCCGGTCTTCACCTCGGCGCGGCCCGCACCCCTCTTCGCGGACCTGCCCGAGGTCCGGCGGCTGGCGGACGGGAACGCCGAAGCCCCGTCCTCGCGCAACGAGTTCACCACCAGGCTCCTCCAACTGACCACCACCGAGCAGGACCGCCTCCTGCTCGACCTGGTACGCGCCGAGGCGGCCACCGCGCTCGGCCACGCCTCGCCGGACGTACTCTCCGAGCAGCGGGCCTTCCGCGACGTCGGCTTCGACTCCCTCACCGCCGTCGACCTGCGCAACCGGATCGCCGCCGTCACCGGGCTCACCCTGCCGAGCACCATGGTCTTCGACCACCCCAGCCCGCTCGCCCTCGTGGCCTTCCTGCGCGACGCGATCGCGGGCACCGGCGCCGGCGCCGCCGCAGTGGTGCGGGCCTCCGCCTCCTCCGCCTCCTCCGCCGACGAGCCCGTCGCCATCATCGGCATGAGCTGCCGCTACCCGGGCGGCATCGCCTCCCCGGAGGACCTGTGGCGGCTCGTCGCCGAAGGCGGCGACGCCACCGGCGAGTTCCCCACCGACCGGGGCTGGGACACGGAGGGCCTCTACGACCCCGACCCCGACCGGCCGGGCCGCACCTACTCGACCCGGGGCGGCTTCCTCCACGACGCCGCCGACTTCGACGCCGCCTTCTTCGGCATCTCGCCCCGCGAGGCGCTGGCCATGGACCCGCAGCAGCGGCTGCTGCTGGAGACCTCCTGGGAGGCGCTGGAGCGCGCCGGCATCGACCCCGCCACCCTGCGCGGCAGCGGCACGGGCACCTTCATCGGCGCCAGCTACCAGGACTACGCCGCCAACGCCGCGAGCCCGGAAGGCGCCGAGGGACACGCGATCACCGGCAGCATCTCCAGCGTCCTGTCCGGCCGCCTGGCCTACACCTACGGCTTCGAGGGCCCGGCCGTCTCGCTCGACACCGCCTGCTCGTCCTCCCTCGTCGCCCTGCACCTGGCCTGCCAGTCGCTGCGCAACGGCGAGAGCTCCCTCGCCCTCGCCGGCGGCGTCAGCATCATGTCCACGCCGTTCCCGTTCGTCGGCTTCAGCCGGCAGCGGGCCATGGCGGCCGACGGCCGCTGCAAGGCCTACTCCGACCGGGCCGACGGCATGAGCCTGGCCGAGGGCGTCGGCCTCGTCCTCGTCGAGCGGCTCTCCGACGCCCTCCGCAACGGGCACGAAGTCCTGGCCGTGATCCGCGGCTCCGCCGTCAACCAGGACGGCGCCTCCAACGGGCTGACCGCCCCCAACGGCCCGTCCCAGCAGCGCGTCATCCGCCAGGCCCTCGCCAACGCCGGCGTGGCCGCCGCCGAGGTCGACGTGGTCGACGGGCACGGCACCGGCACCGCCCTCGGCGACCCCATCGAGGCCCAGGCGCTCCTGGCCACCTACGGACAGGACCGCGACCCGGAGCAGCCACTGCTGCTCGGCTCCGTCAAGTCCAACATCGGCCACACCCAGATGGCGTCCGGCATCGCCAGCGTCATCAAGATGGTCATGGCCATGCGCCAGGAGGCCGTCCCGCGGAGCCTGCACATCGACCGGCCCTCCTCGCACGTCGACTGGAGCTCCGGTGCCATCCGGCTGCTCACCGAGCCGCTGGCCTGGCCGGCCACCGGACACCCGCGCCGTGCGGGCGTCTCCTCCTTCGGCCTCAGCGGCACCAACGTCCACACCATCCTCGAACAAGCGCCGGACGGGCGGCCCGAGGAGGAGACGGCGGACACGTCCCGCCCGGCCGGGGCCGTCCCCCTGACGCTGTCCGGACGCACCGAAGCGGGCCTGCGCGCCCAGGCCGGCCGGCTCCTGACCCACCTCACCGACCACCCCGGGCAACCCCTCACCGACCTCGCCTTCTCCCTCGCCACCACCCGGGCCGCCCTGGAGCACCGCGCGGCCGTCGTCACCGACGACCACGACACGCTCGCCCGCGCCCTGGCCGCCCTGCGCGACGGCACCCCCGCCGCCGGTCTGATCACCGGCGGCCGGAGCCGCGGCCGCCTGGCCTTCCTCTTCACCGGCCAGGGCAGCCAGCGCCCGGGGGCGGGACGCGAGCTCTACGCACGCCACCCGGTCTTCGCCGAGGCACTGGACGCCGTACTGGCCCGCTTCGACCTCGAACTCGACCGCCCGCTGCGGGAGATCCTGTTCGCCGCACCGGACACCCCCGAGGCCGCACTGCTCGACGACACCGCCTGGACCCAGCCGGCCCTCTTCGCCCTCGAAGTGGCGCTGTTCCGGCTCGCCGAGTCCTGGGGCCTGCGCCCCGACTACGTCGCCGGGCACTCCATCGGCGAGTTCGCCGCCGCGCACGCCGCCGGAGTCCTCTCCCTGGCGGACGCCTGCACCCTCGTCGCGGCACGCGGCCGGCTGATGGCCGCCCTGCCCAAGGGCGGTGCCATGGCCTCCGTCGAGGCGGCCGAGGACGAGGTGCTGCCCCTGCTCGCCGCGTACGAGGGGCGTGTCTCCGTCGCCGCCGTCAACACCCCGTCGTCCCTGGTCCTCTCGGGCGACGAGGACGCGGTGCTCGCCCTCGCGGCCCGCTTCGAGGAGCTCGGCCGCCGGACCAAGCGGCTGCGCGTCAGCCACGCCTTCCACTCGCCGCACATGGACGCGATGCTGGAGGACTTCGCCCGCGTCACCGCCGGCGTCACCTACGGCGAGCCCTCGCTGCCGTTCGTGTCCACCCTCACCGGCACCCTCGTCACCGCCGGCGAACTCCGCTCGCCGGAGTACTGGACCGGACAGGTCCGCGGCACCGTCCGCTTCGCCGACGCCGTCCGACAGCTCACCGAACACGGTGTGACGACCTTCTTCGAACTCGGCCCGGACGCAGTGCTCTCCGGCGCGGTCCGTGCGACCGCCGACGGGGACAGCGGCGCCGTCGCCGTCCCGGCCCTGCGCCGCGACCGCCCCGAGGGCCCGGCCCTCACCACGGCCCTCGCCCGGCTCCACACGCACGGCGTACGGGTCGACTGGACCGCGGTGTTCGCCGGCACCGGCGCCCGGCGGACCGACCTGCCGACCTACCCCTTCCAGCGCGAGCGCTACTGGCCCGAGACGCCCGCCGCGACCTCCGCCGCGGAGGGCCCCGCCGACGGGGCGGACGCCGCGTTCTGGTCGGCGGTCGAACGCGCGGACATCGCGTCCCTGGGCACCTCCCTGGACCTGGACGACGACACCCTCACCGCCGTCGTGCCCGCCCTGGCGTCCTGGCGCCGCAAGCGCCGGGAGCGCTCCACCGTCGACGGCTGGCGCTACCGGGTCACCTGGAAGCCCCTGACCGGCTCCTCCCGCCCCGCGACCCCGTCCGGCACCTGGCTGGTGCTCACCCCGGCCGGAACCGCCGACCCGGCATGGCTCGATACGGTCACCGGCGCCCTCGCCACCGACACCGTCCGCCTCGACGTCACCACCCCGCAGCGCGAGGCCCTGGCCGACCGCCTGCGCGAACTGGCCACCGAAGGCGACGGATTCACGGGCGTGCTGTCCCTGCTGGCCGTGGCCGACGAGGACGGGCGCGACGCCCCCGACGCGCCCGCCGGCCTGCTGCTGACGACGGCCGCCGTACAGGCACTGGGCGACGCCGGCATCGAGGCACCCCTGTGGTGCGTGACCCGCACCGCCGTGGCGGTCGGCCGCTCCGAACGGCTCACCCGCCCCACCCAGGCAGCCACCTGGGGCCTCGGCCGGGTGGTCGCCCTGGAGCACCCCGAGCGCTGGGGCGGCCTCGTCGACCTCCCCGACGAGCTCGCCGACACCACCCTGCGCCGACTTGCCACCGTGCTCGCCGCAAGCGACGGCGAGGACCAGCTCGCCGTACGCGCCACGGCGACCTACGCCCGCCGGCTGGCCCACCACCCCGTCGCAGACGCCCCCGCACCCGGCGGGTTCCGGCCCGGCGGCACCGTGCTCGTCACCGGCGGCACCGGCGCCCTGGGCAGCCGCGTTGCCCGCTGGCTCGCCGCACAAGGTGCCCGGCACCTGCTGCTCGTCAGCCGCCGCGGCGCCGACGCGCCGGGAGCCGGGGAGCTGCGGGCCGAACTGGAGGACGGGGGAACCCGCGTCACCCTGGCCGCCTGCGACACCGCCGACCGCGACGCCCTCACCGCCGTACTCGCCGCGATCCCCGGGGAACACCCGCTCACCGCCGTGTTCCACACCGCCGGCACCGTCGACGACGGCACCGTGGACACCCTCACCCCCGAGAAGTTCACCGCCGTCCTGCGTGCCAAGGTCACCACCACCCTCAACCTGCACGAGGTGACCCGGGACCACGGCCTGACCGCCTTCGTCCTCTTCTCCTCCGTCGCCGGCACCCTCGGCGCCCCCGGCCAGGGCAACTACGCCGCCGCCAACGCGTTCCTCGACGCCTTCGCCGAGCACCGCCGCGCGGCGGGCCTGCCCGCGACCTCCCTCGCCTGGGGCCCCTGGGCCGAGGCCGGCATGGCCGCCGACGGACCCGGCGTCGAGAGCCGCGTCCGCCGCGGCGGCTTCACCCCCATGGCACCCGCACTCGCCCTCACGGCGCTGCGCCACGCCATCGAACACGGCGACACGGCCACGACCCTCGCCGACATCGACTGGAAGCGCTACGCGGACACGTTCACCGCGCTCCGCCCCAACCCCTCCGTCAGCGACCTCCCCGAACTGCGCCGGGCCACCACGGCACCCGCCGGAGCCCGGGAGACCGCCCTGCGGGAGCCCGCGCTGGGCCGGCACCTGGCCGGGCTCTCCCCGGCCGCGCGCCCACGGTTCGTCCTCGACCTCCTGCGCGGACAGGTGGCCGCGGTCCTCGGCCACTCCGGCACCGGCGCCATCGGCGCCGACCAGGCATTCAGCGACCTCGGCTTCGACTCGCTGACCATCGTCGAACTGCGCAACGCCCTGACGGCCACGACCGGGCTGAAGCTTCCCGCGACCCTCGTCTACGACTACCCGACCCCGCTCGCCCTCGCCGAGTTCCTGCTCACCGAGCTCCTCGGGGACCTGCCCGAGGACGCCTCCGGCACCCCCGCGCAGGCCGGCCGGGCGGTGTCCGAGGACCCCGTCGTCATCGTCGGCATGAGCTGCCGCTTCCCCGGCGGCGTCGCATCCCCCGAAGACCTCTGGCGACTCCTGAGCCGCGGCGAGGACGCGATCACCGGATTCCCCGCCGACCGGGGCTGGGACCTGGACGAGCTCGCCCGGGGCGCCTCCGCGACCCTCGACGGCGGATTCCTCGACGGCGTCGGCCTCTTCGACGCCCCGTTCTTCGGCATCTCGCCCCGCGAGGCCCTCGCCATGGACCCCCAGCAGCGCCTGCTGCTGGAGACCACCTGGGAGGTCTTCGAGCGCGCCGGGATCGACGCGACCACCCTGCGCGGCAGCCGCACCGGCGTCTTCGTCGGCACCAACGGACAGGACTACGCCACGCTCCTGCGCAAGGGCACCGCCGACGTCCGCGGCCACGTCGCCACCGGCAACACCGCCAGCGTCATGTCCGGCCGGCTCTCCTACGCCCTCGGCCTGGAAGGCCCGGCCGTCACCGTCGACACCGCCTGCTCCTCCTCCCTCGTCGCCCTGCACATGGCCGCGCAGTCCCTGCGCAGCGGCGAGTGCACCCTGGCCCTGGCCGGCGGCGTCTCGGTGATGTCCGGTCCCGACTCCTTCACCGAGTTCACCGTCCAGGGCGGGCTGGCCCCCGACGGCCGCATCAAGGCCTTCGCCGACGCGGCCGACGGCACCAGCTGGTCCGAGGGCGTGGGCGTCCTCGTCCTGGAGCGCCTCTCCGACGCCCGCCGCAACGGCCACGAGATCCTGGCGGTCGTCCGCGGCACCGCTGTCAACCAGGACGGCGCCTCCAACGGCCTGACCGCCCCCAACGGGCGCGCCCAGCAGCGCGTCATCCGCGAGGCACTGGCCGACGCGGGCCTCGCCCCCGCCGACGTCGACGCCGTCGAGGCCCACGGCACCGGCACCACACTCGGCGACCCCGTCGAGGCACACGCCCTCATCGCCGCCTACGGACACGACCGCGAACTCCCGCTGCTGCTCGGCACGGTCAAGTCGAACCTGGGCCACACCCAGGCCGCGGCCGGTGCCGCGGGCATCATCAAGATGGTCATGGCGATGCGCCACGGCACTCTGCCCAGGACCCTGCACGTCGACGCCCCGACCTCGCACGTCGACTGGTCGGACGGCGCGGTCTCGCTCCTCACCGAGGAGCGGGCCTGGCCCGAGACCGGGCACGCCCGGCGGGCCGGGGTCTCCGCCTTCGGCGTCAGCGGCACCAACGCCCACGTCATCATCGAGCAGGCGCCGGAGACGGCGGCCGGGCCCGGGGCGGAAGCGCCCGCCACGGCGCAGGGCGCGGTGCCCTGGCCGGTGTCGGCCAAGTCCGAGGCCGCGCTCGCGGCGCAGATCGAGCGGATCTCCGCGCTGAGCGGCCCGTCCCCCGCCGACGTGGGCTACTCCCTCGCCACCGGCAGGGCGGCGTTCGCCCACCGCGCGGTGCTCCTGGCCGACGGCGGGCGGGTCTCGGAACTCGCGCGCGGCGTCACCCGGGGAGACACCGGGAAGCTCGCGGCGCTGTTCTCGGGCCAGGGCGCGCAGCGCGTCGGCATGGGACGGGAGCTCTACGCCCGCTTCCCGGTGTTCGCCGAGGCCCTCGACACGGTCACGGCCCACTTCGACACCGAGCTGGACCGCCCCTTGCGGGACGTCATGTCCGGTGCCGTCGAGGGGCTGGACGAGACGGGCTTCACGCAGCCGGCGCTGTTCGCGTTCGAGGTCGCGCTGTTCCGCCTCGTGGAGTCGTGGGGGGTCCGCCCCGACCTCGTGGCCGGTCACTCGATCGGTGAGATCGTGGCGGCACACGTGGCGGGGGTGCTCTCCCTGGAGGACGCCTGCCACCTGGTGGCGGCGCGGGCCCGTCTGATGCAGGCACTGCCCGCGGGCGGCGCGATGGTCGCCGTGCAGGCCACGGAGGAGGACGTCACCGCGCGGCCGGCCGACGGCGTGTCGATCGCCGCGGTCAACGGCCCCGAGGCGGTCGTCCTCGCGGGTGACGAGGCGGCGGTGCTGGGCATCGCCGAGGGCTTCGCCGCCGAGGGCCGCAAGACCTCTCGGCTGCCGGTGAGCCACGCCTTCCACTCCGCGCTCATGGAGCCGATGCTGGCGGACTTCCGCCGGGTCGCCGAGGGCCTGTCCTACGAGGCCCCGCGGATCCCGGTCGTCTCCAACGTGACGGGCGAACTCGTCACGGAGGAGCTGGTGTGCTCCGCCGACTACTGGGTCCGGCACGTCCGGGAGACGGTCCGCTTCGCCGACGGCGTCCGCACGCTGGCCGCCGAAGGCGCCTCGGTCTTCCTGGAGCTGGGCCCCGACGGGGTGCTGACGGCGATGGCCCAGCACACCCTGGACGGCACGTCCGTGGCCGTACCGGCTCTCCGTAAGGGCCGGCCCGAGGAAACCGCCCTCCTTACGGCGCTCGCCGGCCTCTACGTCGCCGGTGTCGACGTGGACTGGGCCGGGCTCTTCACCGGCACCGGCGCCCGCCGCACCGACCTGCCGACGTACCCGTTCCAACGCGAGTGGTTCTGGCCGGAGAGCGCCCCCGCGGGAGCCGCGCAGGACGGCCCGCGCGACCCCGCGGACGCCGATTTCTGGGCCGCGGTGGAGCGCGAGGACCTGGCGGCGCTGTCGGCCGACCTGGAGCTGGACGACGCCTCGCTGTCCGCCCTCGTGCCCGCCCTGTCGACCTGGCGCCGCAAGCGCGTCGAGCGCTCGGCCGTCGACGGCTTGCGCTACCACGTGACCTGGAAGCCGCTCACCGGAGCCGCGCCGGGCGCACTCCCCGGACCGTGGCTGGCGCTCGCCCCCGCGGGAAGCGCCGCCGACGAGTGGACCGCCGCCGTGGTCGCGGCCCTCGGCGACGAAGCCGTCACCGTCGAGACCGACGCCGCCGACCGTGCCGCGCTGACCGCCCGCCTCGTCGGACTCGCCGCTGAAGGCGCCCGGTTCGCGGGTGTCGTCTCCCTGCTCGCGTCCCCGGCCGCCGACACCCTCCCCGTGGGCCCGGCCCGGCCCGGCGAGGCGGTGGAGGCACTGGCCGGCGCCGGGATCGACGCCCCGCTGTGGTGCGTCACCCGGGGCGCGGTGTCGGTCGGCCGCTCGGACGCGGAGACGAGCGCCGCCCAGGCGGCGGTGTGGGGGCTCGGCCGTGTGACGGCCCTGGAGCACCCGGACCGCTGGGGCGGGCTCGCCGACGTACCGCACGTGCTCGACCGCCGCTCGGCGGACCGCCTCCGCGCGGTCCTGTCCGGCACGGACGGCGAGGACCAGGTGGCCCTGCGGCCCTCGGGCGCCTTCGGGCGCCGGCTGACGCGCGCCACGGCCGACTCCCCGTCGGCGCCGTGGCAGCCGGCCGGCACGGTCCTGGTCGCCGGCGACCTGGCCGGCTCCGGCGGACACCTGCTCCGCTGGCTCGCCGAGCAGGGCGCCCAGCGCGTCCTGCTGGCCACGGCCACCGCGCCGGACATCACGGACCTGGTCACCGAACTCGCCGAGCTGGGCACGGAGGTGACTCTCGTCCCCTGCTCCCCGGCCGATGGTGAGGCGCTGCTGACCGCGCTCGCCGCGCTTCCCGAGACCCAGCCGCTGACCGCGGTGGTGTACGCCGGTGAGGAGGGAGAGCCCTCCGCCGACGAGCAGGGCGCGGCCCTGGCCGCGCTGTACGCGGGCGCCGAGAACCTGGCGGCCGTGGCCGGCGCGGCGGCCGGCGGGCGGCCCCTGGACGCGTTCGTCCTCTTCTCTTCGATCGCCGGGACGTGGGGCGTCAACGGCAGGGGAGCGGACGCGGCCGCCGGGGCCCTCCTGGACGCCCTGGCCCTGCGCTACCGCGCCCGCGGACTGCGCGCCCTGTCGGTCTCCTGGGGCGCCTGGGCGGACACCGGCCCCGACGGCCTGGCCGCGCACCTGCGGGCCAGCGGACTGCCCGCGATGGACCCCCGGCGGGCCCTGACCGCCCTCGCCCGGTCCGTCGGCACCGACGCCGCCTCGGTGACGGTCGCCGACGTACGGTGGGACCGGTTCGCGCCGGCCTTCGCCCGCACCCGGCCCGGCGCCCTCTTCACGGACCTGCCCGAGGCCCGCGAGGCCCTGGCGGCCCCCGCCGAGCCCGGCGCGGCGGGACCCGCGTCCGGCCTCCGGGCCGAACTCGCGGCCCGCCCGGCCGCGGAGCGGACCGAGGCGCTGCTGGCCGTGGTGCGCGGCGAGGCGGCCTCGGTGCTCGGCTTCGCCGACGCCGGCGCGGTCCCCTCCGGACAGGCCTTCAAGGACCTCGGCTTCGACTCGCTGACCGCCGTCGACCTGCGCAACCAGCTCGCCACCGCGACGGGCCTGGCCCTGCCCGCCACCCTCGTCTTCGACTACCCGACCGCCGAGGCGCTGGCCGGCCACCTGCTGGCCGAACTCCTCGGCGAGGGCGGCGAAGAGCTGCCCGGGACGGACGCCCCGGGGGTGCGCGCCGCCGCGGCCGACGACCCGGTCGTGATCGTCGGCATGAGCTGCCGCTACCCGGGCGGGGTCCGCTCGCCCGAGGACCTGTGGAACCTGGTCCTGGGGGGCGTGGACGCCATCGGCGGCTTCCCCGCCGACCGGGGCTGGGACCTGGACCGGCTGCTGCACGGTGACCGGGACGGCCGGGGCCGGACCGTCGCCCGCGAAGGCGGGTTCCTCTACGACGTGGCGGACTTCGACCCCGGCTTCTTCGGGATCTCACCGCGCGAGGCGATGGTGATGGACCCGCAGCAGCGCATCCTGCTGGAAGCCGCCTGGGAGGCGCTGGAGCACACCGGCATCGACCCGGCGGAGCTGCGCGGCGGCGACACGGGCGTGTTCATCGGCGGCGGCTCGGGCGACTACCGGCCCGAAGCCGGCCAGCTGGGCCACGCGCAGACCGCGCAGTCGGCCAGCCTGCTCTCCGGCCGGGTGTCCTACAGCTTCGGTCTGGAGGGCCCGTCCGTCAGCGTCGACACGGCGTGCTCGTCGTCGCTGGTGGCGGTCCACCTCGCCGCTCAGGCCCTGCGCAACGGCGAGTGCTCGATCGCGCTCACCGGCGGCGTGACCGTGATGTCCAGCCCGGTGAACTTCATCGAGTTCGGGGAGCTGGGAGCCCTCTCGGCGGACGGCCGCTGCCGTGCCTTCTCCTCCTCGGCCGGCGGCACCGGCTGGTCCGAGGGCGTCGGCGTCCTCGTCCTGGAGCGGCTCTCGGACGCCCGGCGCAACGGGCACGAGGTCCTCGCGGTCCTGCGCGGTTCGGCCGTCAACCAGGACGGCGCCTCCAACGGGCTCACCGCCCCCAACGGCCCCTCGCAGCGCCGTGTCATCCGCCGGGCCCTGGCCGACGCCGGGCTGGCACCGGCCGACGTGGACGCCGTGGAGGCGCACGGCACGGGCACCACGCTGGGTGACCCCATCGAGGCGCAGGCCCTGCTCGCCACCTACGGCAAGGACCGCGAACAGCCGCTGCTGCTGGGGTCGGTGAAGTCCAACATCGGTCACACCCAGGCCGCCGCCGGCGTCGCGGGCGTGATCAAGATGGTCATGGCGATGCGCCACGGCGTCCTGCCCAGGACGCTGCACGTCGACGAGCCCTCGACGCACGTCGACTGGACCGCCGGTGCGGTCGAGCTGCTGACCGAAGCGGCCGACTGGCCGGAGACGGGCCGCCCGCGCCGGGCGGGCATCTCGGCCTTCGGAGCCAGCGGCACCAACTCCCACGTCATCATCGAGCAGCCCGCACCGGCCGCCGGACCCGAGCCCGGGCCCGCGGAGGAGCCCGGCCTGCTGCCCGTGCCCGTGTCGGCCACCGTGCCGGAAGCCCTGCGGGACCAGGCCAGGCAGCTGCACGCCTATGTGAGCGCGCGGCCCGGACTCACCCCCGCCGCCCTCGCACAGGCCCTGGCCACGACCCGGTCGGCCTTCGCGCACCGGGCCGCCGTCCTCGCCGGCGGCCGCGACGACCTGCTCCAGGGCCTGACCGCGCTCGCCGACGGCATCGCCTCGCCACGGGTCGTCCAGGGCGCCGCCCCGGCCCGCCGCGGCAAGCTGGCGGTGCTCTTCTCCGGCCAGGGCTCGCAGCGCGTCGGCACGGGCCGCGAGCTCCACGCCCGCTTCCCGGTCTTCGCCGACGCCCTCGACGCGGTGACCGCGCACCTGGACGCCGATCTCGAACGGCCCCTGCGGGACGTCATGTTCGACGACGCCGAGCGGCTGGACCGCACCGGCTACACCCAGCCCGCGCTGTTCGCCCTCGAAGTGGCGCTGTTCCGGCTGGTGGAGTCCTGGGGCATCCGCCCCGACTTCGTCGCCGGGCACTCCGTCGGCGAGATCGCGGCGGCACACTTGGCCGGGGTGTTCTCCCTTGAGGACGCCTGCCGCCTGGTGGCCGCGCGGGCCAGGCTGATGAACGCCCTCCCCCAGGGCGGCGCCATGGTCGCCGTCCGGGCCACCGAGAGCGAGGTGACTGCGCACCTGACCGACGGCGTGTCGGTCGCCGCGGTCAACGGACCGGAGTCGGTGGTCCTCTCCGGAGACGAGGACGCGGTGCTCGCCATCGCGGAAAAGTTCACGGCCGACGGGCGCAAGACCAGGCGTTTGCGAGTGAGCCATGCATTTCACTCCCCGCACATGGACGCCATGCTCGAGGACTTCCGACGGGTCGCCCGGAGCGTCACCTACGGCGCCCCGGCAATCCCGCTCGTGTCCAACCTGACCGGCGGGGCGGCGACCGAGGAGCAGGTGTCCTCCCCGGACTACTGGGTGCGCCACGTCCGCGAGACCGTCCGCTTCGGCGACGGCGTCCGCACCCTCGCCGAGCGCGGAGCCTCCGTCTTCCTGGAACTCGGCCCCGACGGCTCGCTGTGCGCCATGGCCCAGGACACCCTCGACGCCCTGGCCTCGACGGCAGCGGCCGTACCGGCCCTGCGCAAGGGCCGCGACGAGGAGGAATCCCTGCTCACCGCGCTCGCCCGGCTGCACGTCGACGGCCTCGACCCGGCCTGGCCCGCGCTGCTCGGCCCGGCCCGGCCCCGCCGCACCGACCTGCCCACCTACCCCTTCCAGCACCAGCGGTTCTGGCCGCGGCCGCAGCCGGCCACCGGCCCCGGAGCGCCCGGCGGCGAGGACGACGGCTTCTGGTGCGCCGTCCGGGACGAGGACTTCGCCTCGCTCGAATCGACGCTGAACGTCGACGGCGACGCCCTGTCCAAGGTGCTCCCCGCCCTCGCGGACTGGCGACGCCGGCGCGGCGAGGTGAACACCGTCGACGGCTGGCGGCAGCGGATCACCTGGGAGCCGCTCGCCCCCGCCACCGCCCACACCCCGGTGGGCACCTGGCTCGCCGTGATCCCGGCGGGCCACGCCGACGACCCCTGGGCCGCCGACGTCGTCACCGCCCTGGGCCCGGACACCGTGCGCTTGGAGACCCCCGGCACCGACCGCACCGCCCTGGCCGGCCTGCTGCGCCGACAGGCGGCCGGCGGGCCCGGGTTCACCGGCGTGGTCTCCCTGCTCGCCCTCGCGACGGCGCCCGCCTCCGCAGCGGACGCCCCCGAGGGCCTGGCACTCACCACCACCCTGATCCAGGCACTCGGCGACGCGGACATCGACGCACCCCTGTGGTGCGTCACCCGCGGCGCCGTCGCGGCCGCGCCGTCCGAGCCGGTGCCCGCCCCCGCTCAGGCCGCCGTGTGGGGGCTGGGGCGCGTCGCCGCCCTGGAGTACCCGCGGCGCTGGGGTGGCCTGATCGACCTGCCCGACCCCCTCGACGAGCGGTCCGCGGCCCGCTTCGCCGAAGCCCTCGCGGCCCCCGGCGGCGAGGACCAGATCGCGGTACGGCCTTCGGCGGTCCTCGGCCGCAGGCTGGTGCCCGTGCCGGCCGGACGGACCGCGCGGGAGTGGAACCCCACCGGCACCGTCCTGATCACCGGCGGCACCGGAGCGCTGGGCGCCCACGTGGCACGCGAACTCGCCCGGGCGGGCGCGCGGCACCTGCTGCTGCTGGGCCGCCGTGGCCCGGACGCACCCGGCGCGGCCGGGCTGCGGGACGAACTCACCGCACTCGGCGCGGACGTCACCCTCGCCGCCTGCGACGCCGCCGACCGCGAGGCGCTTGCCGCGGTCCTCGCGGACATCCCGGCGGACGCGCCCCTCACGGGCGTGGTCCACACCGCGGGCGTCCTCGACGACGGCGTCCTGGACAGCCTCACCCCCGACCGCTTCGAGGCCGTCTTCCGCGCCAAGGCCGCCTCGGCCCTGGCCCTGCACGACCTCACCCGGGACCTGGACCTGGAGGTGTTCGCCCTGTTCTCCTCCTCGTCCTCCGCGGTCGGCAACCCCGGCCAGGCCAACTACGCCGCGGCCAACGCCTTCCTGGACGCCCTCGCCGAACAGCGCGGCGCGCAGGGCCTGGCCGCGACCTCGATCGCCTGGGGCCCCTGGAGCGGCGGCGGCATGGCCGCCGACGGCCGGGCGGCCGCCGCGGCCCGGCGCACCGGGATCCGGCCGCTGGACCCCGCCCTCGCCGTCACGGCACTGCGCCGGGCCGTCATGGACGGCCGGCCCACCGAGGTCGTCGTCGAGGTCGAACGCGACAGGTTCGTACGGAACTTCACCGCCGTGCGGCCCAGCCCGCTCCTCGCGGAGCTGACCGCGCCCGCCGAGCACCGCCCGGCCGGGAACACCGGCGAGGAGGCCACGGGCACCGCCCTGCGCGACAAGCTGACGGGCCTGTCGCCCGCACAGCGCTCCGCAGCCGTACTGGACCTGGTGCGCGACCGGGCCGCCGCCGTCCTGGGCCACCCCACCGCCGACGCCGTCGGCGCCGACCGGGCCTTCCGCGACCTCGGCTTCGACTCCCTCGCCGCGGTCGAGCTGCGCAACCAGCTCGGTGCCGCGACCGGACTGGGTCTCGCCGCCACCCTCGTCTTCGACCACCCGACCCCCGTCGACCTGGCCGGCCACATCCTCGGCCTGCTCGTCCCCGACGACGGGCCCGGCGAAGCGGCCGGCGGGACCGACCTCGACCAGTCCGGCATCAGGGCCCTGCTCGCCTCCGTCTCCATGGCCCAGCTGCGAGAGATCGGCGTGCTCGACCCCTTGCTGAAGCTCGCCGCGCAGACCGCCGGGGCGGGCGGCGACGCCACCGCGCGGACGGCGGCGGACGCCTATGACGAGTCGGTCGACGCCATGGATGTCGACGACCTGGTGCGGGCGGCACTGGACGGCAATGCCCACCACGAGCGCGACTGACGGAGCGGAAAGAGCGAAACATGACCACACCCAGTGAAAAAGTAGTCGAAGCTCTCCGCGCCTCCCTGAAGGAAGCCGAGCACCTGCGCCGGCAGAACCACAAGCTCGTCGCCGCGGCCACGGAGCCGATAGCGATCGTGGCGATGGGCTGCCGGTACCCCGGAGGCGTGAACTCGCCCGAGGACCTGTGGGAGCTGCTGGCCGCCGGCAAGGACGCGATCTCCGGCTTCCCCACCGACCGCGGCTGGGACCTCGCCGCCCTGCGGGAGGCCGGGACCGACCAGCGCGGCAACACCGTCAGCCAGGAAGGCGGCTTCCTCGACAGCGCGGCCGGCTTCGACGCGGGATTCTTCGGGATCTCGCCGCGCGAGGCCGTCACCATGGACCCCCAGCAGCGGCTGCTGCTGGAGACCTCCTGGGAGGCGATCGAGCGCGCCGGCATCGACCCGGTATCCCTGCGCGGCAGCGGCACCGGCGTCTTCGTCGGAACGAACGGACAGGACTACGCCTACCTGCTCGTGCGCTCCCTCGCCGACGCCACCGGCGACATCGGCACCGGCATCGCCGCCAGTGCCCTCTCCGGACGGCTCTCCTACACCCTGGGCCTGGAGGGCCCGGCGGTGACCGTCGACACGGCCTGCTCCTCCTCGCTCGTAGCCCTGCACACGGCGGCCCACGCCCTCCGCGCCGGCGAGTGCTCGCTGGCGCTGGTCGGCGGAGTGAACGTCATGTCGTCCCCCGGATCCCTGATCGAGTTCAGCCGACAGGGCGGGCTCGCGCCGGACGGCCGCTGCAAGGCCTACTCCGACGCGGCCGACGGCACCGGCTGGTCCGAGGGCGTGGGTGTCCTCGTCGTCGAACGGCTCTCCGACGCCCGCCGCGACGGGCACCCCGTCCTCGCCCTGGTGAAGGGCTCGGCGGTCAACCAGGACGGCTCCTCCAACGGCTTCACCGCCCCCAGCGGGCGTGCCCAGCAGCGGGTGATCCGCCAGGCCCTGGCCGCCGCGGGGCTCTCCGCGCAGGACGTGGACGCCGTCGAGGGCCACGGCACCGGCACCCCGCTCGGCGACCCGATCGAGGCCCGGGCCCTGCTCGCGACCTACGGGCAGGGACGCGACCCCGGACGGCCCCTGCTGCTCGGGACGGTGAAGTCCAACATCGGCCACGCCCAGGCGGCGGCCGGCGTCGCGGGCGTCATCAAGGCCGTCATGGCGATGCGGCACGGAGTGCTGCCCGGCACCCTGCACGTGGACGCGCCGTCCTCGCACGTCGACTGGTCGGCCGGCGCGGTGGAGCTGCTGACGGGCCCGCGGGCGTGGCCGGACGCCGACCGGCCCCGGCGCGCCGGGGTGTCGTCCTTCGGGATCAGCGGCACCAACGCCCACGTGATCCTGGAGCAGGCGGAGCCCGCAGAGGAGCCGGCCGGGGCCCCCGCGGCCCCGCCCGGCGTCGTGCCGTGGGTCGTCTCGGCGAAGTCCGAGGAGGCCCTGACGGCCCAGATCGAGCGCCTCCCGGCGCAGGCCGCGTCGCAGGCGCCGGCCGACGTGGGCTTCTCGCTGGCCACGGGACGCTCGGTGTTCGAACACCGCGCCGTGCTGCTCGCCGGCGGCCCCGACGGCGGACCGACCGAGGCGGCCCGGGGACGTGCGAGCACGGGACGTTCGCTCGCGGTGCTGTTTTCCGGGCAGGGTGCGCAGCGGGTGGGGATGGGCCGGGAGTTGTACGGTCGTTTTCCGGTGTTCGCGGAGGCGTTGGATGCGGTGCTGGGGCATTTAGGGGGTGATGTGCGTGAGGTGATGTTCGGTGATGCGGAGCGGTTGAACGGGACGGGGTTTACTCAGCCTGCTTTGTTTGCTGTTGAGGTGGCGTTGTTCCGGTTGGTGGAGTCGTGGGGTGTGCGTCCGGACTTTGTCGCGGGGCATTCGATTGGTGAGGTTGCCGCGGCGTATGTGGCGGGGGTGTTCTCGTTGGAGGATGCCTGTCGTCTTGTCGGTGCGCGGGCGCGGTTGATGGGCGCGCTTCCTGCGGGTGGTGCGATGGTTGCTGTTCAGGCCGGGGAGGGGGAGGTCGCCGGGCGGCTGGTGGAGGGGGTTTCGATTGCGGCGGTCAATGGGCCGGAGTCGGTGGTCATTGCCGGTGATGAGGCCGACGTGCTGCGTATTGCGGAGAGGTTCGGCGCCGAGGGTCGTAAGACGCAGCGTCTTGCGGTGAGTCATGCTTTCCATTCGGCGTTGATGGATCCGATGCTGGAGGAACTCCGCCGGGTCGTCGAGGGTATTTCGTTCCGGCCTCCGCGGATTCCCCTGGTGTCGAATGTGACGGGCGAGCTCGCTGATGACGGGCTGGTGTGTTCGGCGGAGTACTGGGTGCGGCATGTGCGGGAGACCGTGCGTTTCGCCGACGGTATTCGTGCTCTGGCCTCCGAAGGTGTTTCGGCCTTTCTGGAGCTGGGTCCGGACGGTGTGCTGACGGCGATGGCCCAGCACAGCCTGGACGACGGCCCGGTGGCGGTGGCCGCGCTGCGCAAGGACCGGCCCGAGACGGCCGCCCTGCTCACCGCCCTCGCACAACTCCATGTCACGGGTGTCGAAGTGGACTGGGCCGCGTGGTTCGCCGGTACCGGCGCCCGCCGCGTGGACATCCCCACTTACGCCTTCCAGCACGAGCGGTACTGGCCGAAGCCGGCGACCCCGGCGGGCGATGTGGCCGCCGTGGGCCTGATGCCCGCGGAGCACCCGCTGCTGGGCGCGGCGGTGTCGCCTGCCGGCTCCGGCGGAATGCTGTTCACGAGCAGACTGTCGGCGCAGACGCACCCCTGGCTGCTCGACCACGTGGTGGACGGCATGCCCGTCTTCCCCGCCGCCGGATTCCTCGAACTGGCCATCCGCGTGGGCGACCAGGTCGGCTGCGACCGGGTCGACGAGCTCACCTTCGGCGAGCCCCTCGTGCTGCCCGAGGAAGGCGCCGTGCTCCTCCAGGTGTGGGCCGGTGCCCCCGACGCGGCGGGCGCGCGCAAGGTGAGCGTCCACTCGCAGATCGCCGACTCCGCGGACCAAACGTGGACGGAACACGCCAGTGGTGTCCTGAACTCCGGTGAGAGGACAGCCGAGTTCGACACATCCGTATGGCCGCCGAGCGGAGCCGTGGCCGTGGACCCGGAGGATCTCGCCGAGGGCACCGGGCACGGCCCGGTGTTCCGGACCCTGCGCGCGGCCTGGACCCGCGGTGCCGAGACGTTCGCCGAGGCGGCGCTCCCGGGCCGGGCGGACGACGCCGGGGCCTTCGGGCTGCACCCCGCGCTGCTGGAGGCGGTCACGCAGGCGGCCGGGCCCGCCGGGGACCTCGCGCAGGCGTCGTGGGCCGGCGTCTCACTGCATGCCAGTGGCGCTCCGGCGGTGCGGATACGCGTCACGAAGACCGGCGATGACGCGTTCTCCGTCGCCGTGGCGGACATCGCGGGCGCGCCCGTCCTGTCGGCGGACTCGCTGGTCCTCGGCGCCCGGACGGCCGTCTCCGCACGCCGCGACGGAGCGGAGCGGGGCACGCTGCTGCGCCTGGAGTGGGTGGCGGCCCCCGAGGGGCGGCCTGATTCCGGCGAGGTCCGGAGCGCCACGCTCGGCGTGGACGGGCCGGCGTCTCTGACGGATGTCCCGGACCTGGTCGTGGTCCCGGTGTCGGGTGCGGGCGACGACGTCCCGGGCGCGGTGCACGAGCTGACGGCGCGCGTCCTGGAGCTGATTCAGGAGTGGCTCGCGGGGGAGCGGTTCGCCGACTCGCGGCTGGTGTTCGTGACGAACGGAGCGGTGTCCGGCGGCGATCCGGCCGGCGCCGCGGTGTGGGGTCTGGTGGGGTCGGCACAGTCGGAGCACCCGGACCGGTTCGTTCTGGTGGACGCCGAGGACGGGGACGTCCCGGCCCTTCTGCCGGCCCTGCCGGGCCTGCTGGCCTCGGGCGACGCCCAGTTCGCCGTGCGCGACGGCGCCGTGTGCGTGGCCAGGCTGGCCCGGCTGAACGAGCGGGCCGACGCGCGGGCCGCCGCCCCCGAGTGGAACGCGGACGGCACGGTCCTGATCACGGGCGGTACGGGTGGCCTGGGCGGAGTGCTGGCCCGGCATCTGGTGGCCGAGCGCGGCGTGCGGCACCTGACGCTGGTGAGCCGCCGGGGTACAGCGGCCCCGGGCGCGGCGGAACTGCGCGCCGAGCTGACCGCCCTCGGCGCCGATGTGGTGGTCGAGGCGTGCGACGTCGCCGACCGCGCCGCGGCCGCGCGGCTGCTGGCCGCCCTGGAGCGCCCGCCGGCCGCGGTCATCCACACGGCCGGTGTGCTGGACGACGGCGTGGTCACGTCGCTGACCGCCGAGCGGCTGTCGGGCGTGCTGCGGCCGAAGGTCGACGCCGCCTGGCACCTGCACGAGCTCACCCGGGAGACGGACCTCGGCGCGTTCGTCGTCTTCTCGTCGGCCTCGGGCGTCATGGGCGGCGCGGGCCAGGGCAACTACGCCGCCGGCAACGTCTTCCTCGACGCGCTCGCCCGGCACCGGGCGGCGCTGGGCCTGCCCGCGCAGTCGCTGGCCTGGGGAGCGTGGGCGCAGGCCGACGGCATGACGGGCACCCTGTCCGAGGCGGACACGCGGCGCATCGCGGCGTCCGGCGTGCCGCCGCTGTCGGTCGAGCAGGGCCTGGCGCTGTTCGACGCCGCCACCGCGTCGGACGAGGCGTACGTCGTCCCGATCGGCCCGGTCGCCCCGGGCAGCCGGGCCCGCGGCGAGGTACCGCCGCTGCTGCGGGGCCTCGTCAAGGGCGTTCGCCGCACGGCCGCGAGCTCCGCGGGCGGTGCCGAAGCGGTCGCGACGCTCGGCCGCCGGCTGCGGGAGGCGCGGCCCGACGAGCGCGTGCGCCTCGTCGTGGATCTGGTGGGGGCGGAGGCGGCCGCTGTGCTGGGGCACGCGTCGGCGAAGGCCGTCGACGCGCGGAAGGAGTTCCGGGACCTGGGGTTCGACTCGCTGACCGCCGTCGAGCTGCGCAACCGGCTGAGCGCGGTCACGGGTCTGCGGCTGTCCGCGACCCTCGTCTTCGACTACCCCAACCCCACCGCACTCGCCGAACACCTTTTCTCGCAGCTCGTGGACGAGGCCCCGGCCGACGCGGGCCCCGCACTCCTCGCGGAACTCGAACGGATCGACTCCGTGCTCGCCGCCGGCGAGCCGGATGACCGCACCCGGGCCGCCGTCTCCAGCCGTCTGTTCCAGATGCTGGAGAAGTGGCGGGGGACCGAAGCGGCGGATGCCGGCACCGAAGTCGCCGAGCGGATCGAAGCCGCCGGCACCGATGAGATCTTCGCCTTCATCGACAACGAGCTCGGCCGTCACAGCGATCGCTGAATCCGGCCTCCACATTCACAGGGAAGGTTCCTCTCGTCATGTCGAACGACAAAAAGCTCGTTGACTACCTGAAGTGGGTCACGGCCGATCTGCACCAGACCCGCCAACGCCTGCTGGAGGCCGAGTCCGGCAAGCAGGAGCCCATCGCCGTCGTGGGGATGTCCTGCCGGCTGCCGGGCGGCGTGCGGTCGCCCGAAGAGCTCTGGCAATTGCTGGACGACGGACGGGACGGCATCTCGGCGTTCCCCACGGACCGAGGCTGGAACCTCGACATCCTCAACGGGGACGGAAGCGGCGGCAGCGCGCCGGCCGAGGGCGGCTTCGTCGACGCCACCGCCTTCGACGCCGACTTCTTCGGCATCTCCCCGCGCGAGGCCGTGGCGACGGACCCGCAGCAGCGGCTGCTGCTGGAGAGCTCCTGGGAGGCGCTGGAGAACGCCGGCATCGACCCCGTGTCCCTGCGGGGCAGCGAGACCGGCGTCTTCATCGGCACGAACGGCGTCGACTACGTCGGCGTCGTGATGAACTCCCGCGAGGACGTCGAGGCCCACGGCAGCACCGGACTCGCGGGCAGCGTCCTCTCCGGCCGGCTCTCGTACAGCTTCGGTCTGGAGGGCCCCGCGGTCACCGTCGACACCGCGTGCTCGTCCTCACTCGTCTCGCTGCACCTCGCGGCCCACGCGCTGCGCGACGGCGAGTGCTCGCTGGCGCTGGCCGGCGGTGTGACGGTCCTTTCGACCCCGATGAGCTTCGCCGGATTCAGCAGGCAGGGCGGCCTGGCGGCGGACGGCCGCTGCAAGGCGTTCGCGGACTCCGCCGACGGCACCAGCTGGTCCGAGGGCGTGGGCGTCCTCGTTCTGGAGCGCCTCTCCGACGCCCGCCGCAACGGCCACGAGATCCTGGCGGTCGTCCGCGGCACCGCCGTCAACCAGGACGGCGCCTCCAACGGCCTGACCGCCCCCAATGGCCCCTCCCAGCAGCGGGTGATCCAGCAGGCGCTGGCGAGCGCCGGGCTGTCGGCGTCCGAGGTGGACGTGGTCGAGGCGCACGGCACGGGCACCACCCTCGGCGACCCGATCGAGGCGCAGGCGCTGCTCGCCACGTACGGCCGGGGCCGGGACCCCGAGCGGCCGCTGTGGCTCGGGTCGATCAAGTCGAACATCGGTCACACCCAGGCGGCGGCCGGCGTCGCGGGCATCATCAAGGTGATCCTGGCGATGCGGCACGGCGTCCTGCCGAAGACGCTGCACGTGGACGCGCCGTCCTCGCACGTGGACTGGTCGGCCGGCGAGGTCAAGCTTCTGACGGAGACTCAGAAATGGCCGGAGACCGACCGGCCGCGGCGCGCGGGTGTCTCGGCGTTCGGGATCAGCGGCACCAACGCCCACGCCATCATCGAGCAGGCCCCGGTCCCAGAGGAGCCCGGCGCCGGGGACGAGGGCGGGCCGAAGACCTCGCTGTCAGCGGTGCCGTGGCCCGTCTCGGCGAAGTCCGAGGAGGCGCTGGCCGCGCAGCTGGAGCGGATCCGCACGCTGACGGGCCGCTCCCCGCTGGACGTCGGCTTCTCGCTGGCGACCTCCCGCGCACACCTCGAACACCGCGCGGTCCTGCTGGCCGAGGGCGACGGGACCGTCGAGGTCGCACGCGGATCGGCCGAGGACATGTCGGGGAATCTGGCGGTGCTGTTTTCCGGGCAGGGTGCGCAGCGGGTGGGGATGGGCCGGGAGTTGTACGGTCGTTTTCCGGTGTTCGCGGAGGCGTTGGATGCGGTGCTGGCTCATTTTGAAAATGGTCTGCGTGAGGTGATGTTCGGTGATGCGGAGCGGTTGAACGAGACGGGGTTTACTCAGCCTGCTTTGTTTGCTGTTGAGGTGGCGTTGTTCCGGTTGGTGGAGTCGTGGGGTGTGCGTCCGGACTTTGTCGCGGGGCATTCGATTGGTGAGGTTGCCGCGGCGTATGTGGCGGGGGTGTTCTCGTTGGAGGATGCCTGTCGTCTTGTCGGGGCGCGGGCGCGGTTGATGGGCGCGCTTCCTGCGGGTGGTGCGATGGTCGCTGTTCAGGCCGGGGAGGGGGAGGTCGCCAGGCGGCTGGTGGAGGGGGTTTCGATTGCGGCGGTCAACGGGCCGGAGTCGGTGGTCATTGCCGGTGATGAGGCCGGAGTGCTGCGCGTTGCGGAGAGGTTCGGCGCCGAGGGTCGTAAGACACAGCGTCTTGCGGTGAGCCATGCCTTTCATTCGGCGTTGATGGATCCGATGCTGGAGGAATTCCGCCAGGCCGTCGAGGGTGTTTCGTTCCGGCCTCCGCGGATTCCCCTGGTGTCGAATGTGACGGGCGAGCTCGCTGATGACGGGCTGGTGTGTTCGGCGGAGTACTGGGTGCGGCATGTGCGGGAGACCGTGCGTTTCGCCGACGGTATTCGTGCTCTGGCCTCCGAAGGTGTTTCGGCCTTTCTGGAGCTGGGTCCGGACGGTGTGCTGACGGCGATGGCCCAGCACAGCCTGGACGACGGCCCGGTAGCGGTGGCCGCGCTGCGCAAGGACCGGCCCGAGACGGCCGCCCTGCTCACCGCCCTCGCACAGCTCCATGTCACGGGTGTCGAAGTGGACTGGGCCGCGTGGTTCGCCGGTACCGGCGCCCGCCGCGTGGACATCCCCACGTACGCCTTCCAGCACGAGCGCTTCTGGCCCAGGCCCGCCGCGCTCACCGGGGACGTGACCGGCGCGGGTCTGCTGCCCGCCGAACACCCGCTGCTGGGCGCGATGCTCGCTCTCGCGGACTCCCGCGAAGTGGTGTTCACGGGCAGGCTGTCGCTCCAGACCTACCCATGGCTCACCGACCACGCCATCGGGGGGAACGTCCTCTTCCCGGCCACCGGCTTCCTGGAACTGGCCATGCGCGCCGGTGACCAGGTCGGGTGCGACAGGGTCGAGGAGTTCGTCCTCCTCACCCCCCTTGTGCTGCCGGAAGAGGGCGCCGCACTGGTCCAGGTTCTGGTCGGTGCCCCCGACGAGGCGGGCGTCCGCACGATCTCCGTGCACTCGTGCGCCGACGGCGCGCCCGACGGACCGTGGATCCAGCACGCCAACGGCACGCTGACCGGCGGGGAGCGGATCCAGGACTTCGATGCGCCGGCCTGGCCGCCGCCGGACGCGGTGGCCGTGGACCTGGAGGGCTTCTACGAGGGAACCGGCTACGGCCCCGCGTTCCAGGGCCTGCGCTCGGTCTGGCAGCGCGGGAACGAGGTCTTCCTCGAAGCCGCCCTGCCGGTCGACGTCGCCGGTGAGGCCGCGTCGTTCGGGCTCCACCCGGCGCTGCTGGACGCGGTGATCCAGTCCCACCGCATGGCCGGTGTCGGCGACGAGGGTCAGCTCCTCATGCCGTTCGCGTGGCAGGGCGTGTCGCTGCACGCCTCCGGTGCCTCGACCGTGCGGTCCCGGGTCACGAGGACCGGCGACGACCGCGTGTCCATCGCGGCCGTCGACGTCGAAGGCGCGCCCGTGCTGTCGGCGGAGGCCCTGATTCTGCGCGGCACACCGGGAGCGGTGGCCCCGGCGTCCGCGCCACGCAGCGCGGAGTACGACACGCTGCTGTCGCTGGACTGGGTGCCCGCCCCCGAGATGCCGGCCACCGGGGCCCGGTCCGTGGCCCTGGGCCCCGACGGGCTCGGCGCGGGCGCGTCGGTCGCTTCCCTGGCGGACCTCACGGGCCACGAGGACCTGGTGCTGGTTCCCGTGGCAGGCACGGGCGACGACGTGCCCACCGCCACCCACGAGCTGACGGCCCGAGTCCTGGACCTGGTCCAGTCCTGGCCGGGCGACGGGCGGTTCGCGGACTCGCGTCTGGTGTTCGTCACCTGCGGTGCTGTCGCGGCCGACGAGGGCGAGACCGTACGGGACCTGGCCGCGGGCGCGGTGTGGGGTCTGGTGCGGTCGGCACAGTCGGAGAACCCGGGCCGGTTCGTGCTGCTGGACACCGAGAAGGGTGACCTCCCGGCCACGCTCCCGCTCCTGCCGGGCCTGCTGGCCGCCGGCGACGAGGAGTTCGTGGTGCGCGACGGAGCCGTGCGGGTGGCACGGCTGGGCCCGCTGGGCGGCGGCGCGGGGCTTCTGCCGCCTGCCGGGGTGCCGTGGCGGCTGGACTCCAGCGCCAAGGGGAGCTTGGACAAGCTGTTGCTCGCACCGTGCCCGGAGGTGCTGGAGCCGCTCGGGCCGGGGCAGGTCCGGATCGAAGTCCAGGCCGCCGGTGTGAACTTCCGCGATGTGCTCAACGCCCTGGGCATGTATCCGGGCGAGGCCGGGCCGCTGGGTGCCGAGGGTGCCGGTGTGGTGACCGAGACCGGCCCGGGCGTGCGGGGACTGCGCGCGGGCGACCGGGTATTGGGCATGATGTTCGGTGGTCTCGGCCCAGTGGCCGTGTGCGACGAGCGGCACCTCGCCAGGATTCCCGACGGCTGGTCGTCCGCTCAGGCCGCGTCGGTGCCGCTGGTCTTCCTGACCGCTCTGTACGCCCTGAAGGACCTCGCGGCCCTGAAGCCCGGCGAGCGGATCCTCATTCACGCCGGTGCGGGTGGCGTCGGCATGGCGGCGATCCAGCTGGCCCGCCACCTCGGTGCCGAGGTGTTCGCCACGGCGAGCGAGGGCAAGTGGGACACCCTGCGCGGACTCGGCGTCCCGGACGATCACATCGCGTCGTCCCGCACCACCGATTTCGAGCAGCACTTCCTGGAGGTCACCGACGGCCGTGGCGTCGACGTGGTGCTCAACGCCCTCGCCGGTGAATTCGTGGACGCCTCACTGCGGGTGACCGCTCCCGGGGGGCGCTTCCTGGAGATGGGCAAGACCGACATCCGTGATCCGGAGTCGGTCGCCGCCGTACGCTACCGCGCCTTCGACCTCGGCGAGGCCGGCCCCGAGCGGACCCAGGAACTGCTGTCCGAGCTGCTGGAGCTCTTCGCCGCCGGCACGCTGCACCTGCTGCCGGTCGCGACGTGGGACGTGCGGCGGGCCCCTGAGGCGTTCCGTCACATGAGCCGGGCCCAGCACATCGGCAAGATCGTGCTGACCATGCCGCGCACCTGGGCCGCGAACGGCACCGTCCTGATCACCGGCGGCACGGGTGGTCTGGGCCGTGAGCTGGCCCGTCACCTGGTGACGGCACGCGGTGTGAAACACCTGTTGCTCGTGAGCCGGAGCGGCCCGGAGGCACCAGGCGTGTCCGAGCTGCGCGACGATCTGGCCGGCCGTGGAGCCGAAGTCACCGTTGCCGCCTGCGATGTGGCGGACCGCGAGGCGGTGGCCGGGCTCATGGCCTCCGTCCCGGCCGAGCACCCGCTGACCGCGGTGATCCACACCGCCGGTGTCCTCGATGACGGCGTGGTGACCTCGCTCAATGCCGAGCGGACATCGGGTGTGCTGCGTCCGAAGGTGGACGGCGCGTGGCACCTGCACGAAGCCACCAAGGACCTCGACCTGGCCGCGTTCGTGCTGTTCTCGTCCATCTCCGGCGTCATGGGCACTCCGGGGCAGGGCAACTACGCGGCGGGCAACGTCTTCCTCGACGCCCTGGCCCACCACCGCCGCGCACAGGACCTGCCCGCCCAGTCCCTGGCATGGGGCGCGTGGGCACAGGGCGGCGGAATGACGGCCGCACTGTCCGAGGCGGACATGCAGCGCATCGCCTCGTACGGGGCGTCGCCCCTCTCCGTCGAGCAGGGGCTGGCCCTGCTCGACGCGGCAGGGGCGTGCGACGCGGCTCACCTCGTCGCGCTCGGCCGCGCCTCCGGGCCGGTACGCGCCGCCGGACCCGTACCGCCCGTACTGCGCGGCCTGGTCACCCCCGGCCGCCGCGCCGCCGCCGCGCCGACCGGTGCCGGCACCGCGCAGCAGCTCGCCCGGCAGCTGGCGGACCTGGGCGAGAGCGAGCGCGCCCGCCTCGTGACCGACTTGGTGAGGAGCGAGGCAGCGGCCGTGCTGGGGCACGCGTCGGCCCAGGGCATCGAGGTCCACCGGGACTTCTTCGAGCTGGGCTTCGACTCCCTGACCGCGGTCGAGCTCCGCAACAGGATCGCCGCGGCCACCGGGCTACACCTGCCCGCCACCGTGGTCTTCGACAACCGGACCCCCCAGAACCTCGCCACGTGGCTGCGCAGCGAACTCGCCGCACGGCCGGACCCGGCCGGCTCCCCGCCCGGCGCGGCGCTCGGGGGCCCGGCCGCCGGGCAGGAGGTGGACTCGCTGGAGCGGATGTTCCTCGATGCAGTGGAAAGGGGCAGGATCCTGGAGGCCCGGCTCATGGTGAAGGCCCTGGGCGGCATCCGCCCGACCTTCGAGAGCACGGCCGAGCTGGAGGACCTGCCGCTGGCCACCACGCTCGCCGAGGGCCCCGGCAAGCCCCGGCTGATCTGCGTCAGCACGCCCACCGCCAACGGTGGCGTCCACGAGTACGCCAGGTTCGCCGCGTCCTTCCGGGGCAGGCGGCACACCTGCGCCGTGCCGCTGATCGGCTTCGCCGCGGGGGAGCGGCTGCCCGCCACGGCCGAGAGCGCGGTCAGGGTCATCGCGGAAAGCGCGTTGCGCGCGAGCGACGGCGAGCCCTTCGTGCTGGTCGGACACTCCTCAGCCGGCGCGTTCGCCTACGCGGCCGCGTGCCTGCTGGAGAGCACGTGGGGCATCAAGCCCGCGGCCGTGGTGCTGCTGGACACCCTCAGCATCCGGCACGACAACGAAGAGGACAGCGAGGACCACGACTACCACGGCCTGATTCGGCATTTCTTCACGGTCGACGAGGTCTCCCCGGTGCGGATGACCAACTCCAGGCTGTCCGCGATGGGCTGGTGGATGAGCCTGCTCAAGGGGCTCGACGTGCAGCACACGACCGCTCCCGTGCTGACCCTCCGAGCGGCGAGGCAGGTTCCCGGCCTCGGGCTCGCCGCAGCCGGGTCCGACGGTCCGGGCGGCGAGGAGAAGCCCGCCCTGATCCCGTCGGCCTGCGTCCGCACGGTCGACGCCGACCACTTCTCCATCGTCAAGGAGGACGCCGCACCGACCGCGGAGACCGTGGAGGACTGGCTCGACTCCGTCAGCGGCCCGGCGCCGTCCCTCCCGATTCCACCGACCGCAGCGTGATCAGTTCCGACCCGTGCGTGAAAGGCAGGACCCTCCATGACCGCTTCCCCTCAGGACCTTCCCTCCCTCAACCTTGAGACGCCTGCCTTGTTGACGGTGAGCCCGCTGCTGCGCGCACTGCAGGAACAGGGGCCGGTCTGCCGGGTGCGCACCCCCGCCGGGGACGAGGGGTGGCTGGTGACCCGCCACGCCGAACTCAAGCAGCTGCTGCACGACGAGCGGATCGGCCGCTCCCACCCCGACCCGGCGAACGCGCCGCGGTACGTCAGGAGCGCGTACCTGGACCTGATGATCACCGACACCGACGCCGAGGCCGGACGCCGGACGCACACCGAGTACCGCCGGCTGCTCACGCCGATGTTCTCCGCCCGGCGGGTGCACGCTATGCAGCCGCAGGTGGCAGAGGTCGTGGACGCCGTACTGGACCGGTTCATCGCCCAGGGGCCGCCCGGCGACCTGCACGGCGGCGTCTCCACACCGGTCGCCCTGACGGTCCTCTGCGACATCATCGGCATCCCCGTGGAGAGCCGCGAACAGCTCACGACGCTGCTGTCCCAGATGGCCCTGCTGAACGACCGCGAGAGCGTGGAGCGCGGACAGCGCGACCTCTTCGCGTTCATCGAAGGGCTCGTCGAGCAGAAGCGGACCACGCCCGGCGACGACATCATGACCCGGCTGACCGAGGGAGGGCTCCCCGAGGCCCGCGTGGCACCGCTGGCGGTGGGCCTGCTGTTCGCCGGGCTGGACAGCGTCGTCACGATCATGGACGACGGAGTGGTGCTCCTGAGCACCCACCCCGAGCAGCGCGCGGCGGCACTGGCGGACCCGGACCTGATGACGCTCGCCGTGGAGGAAGTGCTGCGGGCGGCCAAGGCCGGCGGGTCGGTCCTGCCGCGCTACGCCTCCGAGGACGTCGAGATCGGCGGAGTGACCATCCGGTCCGGGGACCTGGTCCTGTTCGACTTCAGCCTCTCCAACTTCGACGAGCGGGCCTACACCGAACCGGAGCGGTTCGACATCACCAGGTCCCCCAACCCGCACCTGACCTTGGCCCACGGCATCTGGCACTGCATCGGCGCCCCCCTGGCGCGCATCGAGCTGAAGACGGTCTTCACCAAGCTGTTCACCCGGCTGCCCGACCTGCGCCTGGTACGCCCGGTGGACGAACTGCGGATGCTGGACGGCCGGCTCTCCGGCGGCCTCACCGAGCTGCCGGTGACCTGGTAGACCGGACCGCCCCGTGCCCGGCGTCGGCCTTCACCGCGCCGTCCTGGACGTTGCCCGTACGCACACGCCTCGCGCTCGCCACGCGATCGAGGCCGTGCGTACGGGCAACGTGCTTTAGGGAAACCCACAGTCGGTCCCGAGCCAGGATGGCCTTTGATAACGGGTCAGACGTACGTGCCGACGCTCTGTGCCCCGGAACCGGCATTCCACGAGGAGTTGGCGTCCTGATGTCGAACGAGGCGAAGCTGCGCGAGTACCTCAAACGAGCGATCGCGGACCTCCACGAGACCCGCCAACAGCTGGGTGAGACGGAACAGAAGCAGCGCGAGCCCATCGCGATCGTCTCCATGGCCTGCCGCTTCCCCGGTGGCGTCCGCTCGCCGGAAGAGCTCTGGGAACTGCTGCGGGACGGCGGCGACGCGATCTCCGCCTTCCCCGGGAACCGCGGCTGGGACCTCGACGCGCTCTACGACCCCGACCCGGCACACCAGGGCACCTCCTACGCCCGTGAAGGCGGATTCCTCCACGACGCGGGCGAGTTCGACTCCGGTTTCTTCGGGATCTCCCCGCGCGAGGCCCTCGCCATGGACCCCCAGCAGCGGCTGCTGCTGGAGACCGCGTGGGAGGCCGTCGAACGGGCCGGCATCGATCCGGAATCCCTCACGGGCAGCCGCACCGGCGTGTTCGTCGGCACCGGCCACGGCGGTTACGACACGGAAAGCGTGCGACGGCGGGACGAGGTCGGCGGGCAGTTGCTGACCGGCAACCTCATCAGCATCGCCTCCGGACGGATCTCCTACGTCCTCGGCCTCGAAGGCCCCGCCCTGACCGTGGACACCGCCTGCTCCTCGTCATTGGTCGCCCTGCACCTGGCGGCGCAGTCCCTGCGGAGGGGCGAGTGCGACCTCGCCCTCGTGGGCGGCGCGACCGTGATGTCCACCCCGCACATGTTCGTGGAGTTCTCCCGGCAGCGCGGGCTGGCGCCCGACGGCCGCTGCAAGCCGTTCGCGGCGGCCGCCGACGGCACCGGATGGAGCGAGGGCGTCGGACTGGTACTGGTCGAACGGCTCTCCGACGCCGAGCGCAACGGCCACCAGGTGCTCGCCGTGCTCAAGGGCTCGGCCGTCAACCAGGACGGCGCCTCCAACGGCCTGGCCGCCCCCAACGGCCCGTCCCAGCAACGCGTCATCCGCCAGGCCCTGGCCGGCGCCGGCCTCGTCCCCGCCGACGTCGACGCCGTCGAGGCCCACGGCACCGGCACCGCCCTCGGCGACCCCATCGAGGCCCAGGCCCTCCTCGCCACGTACGGCCGGCACCGGCCCGCGGACCGGCCCGTGCTGATCGGCTCCCTGAAGTCCAACATCGGGCACACCCAGTCGGCGGCCGGTATCGCCGGCGTCATCAAGATGGTCCTGGCGATGCGGCACGGAGAGCTGCCCGGGACCCTCCACCTGGACGAGCCCACCGCCCACGTCGACTGGAGCGAGGGCAACGCCAGGCTCCTCGCGCAGCACGAGCCCTGGCCCGAGGCCGACCGGGTGCGCCGCGCGGCCGTCTCCTCCTTCGGCATCAGCGGCACCAACGCCCACGTCATCCTGGAACAGGCACCCCCCGGCGAGGCCGGGCGTGCGCCCGCCCCGGCCGCCCGCCCCGGCGCGCTGCCCTGGATCCTGACCGCGCGCACCGACGAGGCCCTGCGGGCCCAGGCCGCCCGGCTCGGCCGGCACGTCCGCGCCCGCGCCGGCCTCGAACCGGCCGATGTCGCCCACTCCCTCGTGGCCACCAGGCCCCTCATGGAACACCGCGCCGCCGTCGTCGCCGAGGACCGCGAGGCGTTCCTCAATGGCCTGGACGCCCTGGCCGAAGGCCGCACCGCGGCCGGCCTGGTGACCGGCGCCGCCACCGAGGCCCCCCTGGCCTTCCTCTTCACCGGACAGGGCTCCCAGCGTCTCGGCATGGGACGCGAACTTCACCGCACCTACCCCGAGTTCGCCAAGGCCTTCGACGCGGTGTGCGCCGAGCTCGACCCGCACCTGCAACAGCCCGTCCGCGACGTCGTCTTCGCCGAGGAGGGCACGGCCGAGGCCGCCCTGCTCGACCGGACCGCCTGTACCCAAGCCGCGCTCTTCGCCCTGGAGACCGCGATGTTCCGCCTCGTCGAATCCTGGGGCATGACACCGCAGTTCCTCGCCGGCCACTCCATCGGCGAACTCACCGCCGCCCACGTGTCCGGCGTCCTCTCCCTCCAGGACGCCGCACGGCTGGTCGCGGCCCGCGGCACCCTCATGCAGGCGCTGCCCGAAGGCGGCGCCATGGTGGCCGTCCAGGCCACCGAGGAGGAGATCCGCGCCTCCCTCGCCGGCCACGAGGAGCACGCCTCCCTCGCCGCCGTCAACGGTCCCGGCTCCACGGTCGTCTCGGGCGACGAGGAGGCCGTCTCCCTGATCGCCGCCCACTGGGAGGCACAGGGGCGCCGCACCAAGCGGCTGCGGGTGAGCCACGCCTTCCACTCCCCGCGCATGGACGGCATGCTGGAGGACTTCCGGCGCGTCGCCGAGGACCTGGACTTCCACGCGCCCCGCATCCCCGTGGTGTCCACGGTGACCGGCGAGCTCGCCACCGCCGAGGAACTGAGCTCACCCGCATACTGGGTCCGGCAGGTCCGCGAGAGCGTCCGTTTCTGTGCCGCCGTGCGCACCCTCGAAGCCGAGGGTGTCACCACGTTCGTGGAGATCGGCCCCGCCGGCGTGCTCACCCCGATGGTCCAGGACTCCCTGACCACCCTCGAACAGCCCGTCCTCGTCAGCCTCCTGCGCACCGGCCGCCCCGAGGTGCATTCCCTCACCGAGGGCATCGCCACCGCCTCCGTGCACGGCACCCGCGTCGACTGGCCCGCCTGCCTCGGCACGTTCGGCGCCACCCGCGTCGAGCTGCCGACCTACGCCTTCCAGCGTCAGTGGTACTGGCTGGAGGGGGCCGGGCCGGCCGACGGAGGACCGGCCGCCACCGAGGCCGGCGAAGCCGGATTCTGGGAAGCCGTCGAACGCGAGGACCTCGAAGGGCTGTCGGCCGTCCTGGCCGTCGACGGCACCGAGGCCGACTCGCTCGGCAGCCTCCTGCCCACGCTCTCGTCATGGCGAAAGCAGCGCAGGACGCAGGCGGTGGCGGACAGCTGGAGCTACCGGGCGCACTGGACCCCCGTCACCGCCCCCACCGGCTTCGCCGCCACCGGGAACTGGCTCGTCGCGCTGCCCGAGCACGCCGCCGCCGACCCGTGGACCACCCGGCTCCTCGACACCCTGCGCGACCAGGGCCTGCGCACCGAACTGCTCGTACTGCCCGAAACCGACGGGCAGAGCGAGCCCATCATCCGGCCCGACGGCCCCGTCGACGGCGTACTCTCCCTGCTGGCCCTCGACGAACGGCCGCACCCCCGCCTGACCTCCGTGCCGCGCGGCCTGACCGCGATCACCGCCCTGCTGCGCGCACTGGAGACCTCCGGCATCCGGGCCCCGCTGTGGTGCGTGACCCGCGGCGCCGTGGCCGTCGACCACCGCGACGTGCTCACCCACCCCGTGCAGGCGCACGCGTGGGGCCTCGGACGCGTGATCGCGCTGGAGTCCCCGCAGCTGTGGGGCGGGCTCGTCGACCTCCCCGAGACCCTGGACACACGGGCCGTCTCCGCGCTCCTGGGGGTGCTCGCCGCGCACGAGGACCAGGTCGCGATCCGGCCCGCCGGGACCTTCGCCCGCCGCCTGGCACGCATCGCGCCCGGCGGCGACACCGGCGCCGACTGGACCACGCACGGCACGATCGTGATCACCGGAGGCACCGGCGGACTCGGCGGCCAGGTCGCGCTCTGGCTCGCCGACGCCGGGGCGGAGCACCTGGTACTCACCAGCCGCCGCGGCCCGCAGGCCCCCGGTGCCCAGGAGCTCGCGGCCGAGCTCACCGCGCGGGGCGTCCGGGTCACCGTGACCGCCTGCGACACCGCCGACCGCGACGCCCTGGCGGCCGTCCTCGCGGACATCCCGGCGGACCTGCCCCTGAACGGCGTCGTGCACGCCGCCGGTGTCCTGGACGCGGGCATGCTGGAAGCGCTCACCCCCGAACGCTTCGAGACCGTACTGCGCCCCAAGACCACCGCCGCCCTGCACCTGCACGAGCTCACCCGGGACCTCGACCTGGAGATGTTCGTGATGTTCTCCTCGGTCTCGGGCTCCGTGGGCCAGGCCGGCCAGGCCAACTACGCCGCAGCCAACGCCTTCCTCGACGCCCTCGCCGAACACCGGCGCGGGCAGGGGCTGCCGGCCACCTCGGTGGCCTGGGGCCCCTGGGCGGACCTCGGCATGGCGACGAACCCGGACCTGGCCGACCGGGCGAGCCGCGACGGGCTGGTCCTCATGGCCGCGCCCCCCGCCCTCGCCGCCCTCCGCCAGGCTCTGGCCCAGGGCGCGGCGAACCTGACGGTGGCCGACGTGGACTGGACGGCGTATGCCCCCGCCCTGACCGCCGTCCGCCCCAGCCCCCTCCTCACCGACCTCCCCGAGGCGCGCCGCGCCCTCGCCGCCGCCGACGGCCCGCGCGAGGACCACTCCCCGCTGCGCGACCGCATCGGCGCACTGCCTGCCGCCGAGCAGGAGCGGGCCCTGCTGCACCTGGTCCGGGAAGAGGCCGCGAAGGTCCTCGGACACGCCTCGCCGGACACCGTCGACGCCCAGCGAGCCTTCCGCGTACTGGGCTTCGACTCGCTGATGGCCGTCGAGCTGCGCAACCGCCTGTCCGCCGCGACGGGCCTGCGGCTGCCCGCGACCCTGCTGTTCGATCACCCCACCCCCACCGCGGTCGCCGGGTACCTGCGATCCGAGACCCTGGGCACGGCCGGGCCCGGAGCCGCCGTGGAACGGACTGCCGCCGTCCTCGACGAGCCGGTCGCGATCGTGGGCATGGCCTGCCGCTTCCCCGGCGGGGTGAACTCGCCGGAGGCCCTCTGGCGGCTGCTGGCCGAGGGCGGGGACGTCATCTCCGGCCTCCCCGACGACCGCGGCTGGGACCTCGGCCGGCTCTACCACCCCGACCCCGACCACCAGGGCACGACCTACGCCCGCGGGGGCGGCTTCCTCGACGACGTGGCCGGCTTCGACGCGGACTTCTTCGGCATCTCGCCGCGCGAGGCCCTGGCCATGGACCCGCAGCAGCGGCTGCTGCTGGAGACCGGCTGGGAGGTCCTCGAACGGGCCGGCATCGCCCCGGAGTCCCTGCGGGGCAGCAGCACCGGTGTCTTCGCGGGCACCAACACCCAGGACTACCGCGTGGTGCTGGACGCGGCGCGGGACGAGGTCGCCGGCCACGCGCTCATCGGCAACTCGATGAGCGTGGTCTCCGGCCGGGTGTCGTACACCTTCGGCTTCGAAGGCCCTGCGGTCACGGTGGACACGGCCTGCTCGTCGTCGCTGGTGGCACTGCACATGGCGGTGCAGTCGCTGCGGTCGGGCGAGTGCTCGCTGGCGCTGGCCGGCGGTGTGACGGTGATGGCGACGCCGACGCCGTTCGTGGAGTTCTCCCGGCAGCGCGGGCTGGCCCCCGACGGCCGCTGCAAGCCGTTCGCGGCGGCCGCCGACGGCACCGGATGGAGCGAAGGCGTCGGACTGCTGCTCGTCGAGCGGCTGTCGGACGCCCGGCGCAACGGCCACCAGGTGCTCGCGGTCGTGCGCGGCTCGGCCGTCAACCAGGACGGTGCCTCGAACGGTCTGAGCGCGCCCAACGGCCCCTCGCAGCAACGTGTCATCCGCCAGGCCCTCGCCAACGCCGGTGTGGCGGCGTCCGACGTCGACGCCGTCGAGGCGCACGGTACGGGCACGACCCTGGGCGACCCGATCGAGGCCCAGGCCCTGCTCGCCACCTACGGCCAGGACCGCCCCGAGGACCGCCCGCTGCGGCTGGGCACGGTGAAGTCCAACCTCGGGCACACCCAGGCCGCCGCCGGCGCGGCCGGTGTGATGAAGATGGTTCTGGCGATGCAGCACGGTGTGCTGCCGCGAACCCTGCACGTCGACGAGCCCACCCCGCACGTCGACTGGACCACCGGCGCGGTCGAACTGCTCACCGAGCCGGTGGACTGGACCGGAACGCACCGGCCGAGGCGGGCCGCCGTCTCCGCGTTCGGGATCAGCGGTACCAATGCGCACGTGATCCTGGAGGAGGCGGAGCAGGCTGAGCGGGCGGAGGAGGCGGAGCCCGAGGGACGGGCCTCCGCCCCCGGGACCTCGGTGCCGCTGCTGGTGTCCGGGAGGAGTGAGCCGGCTCTGCGGGCCCAGGCTGCCCAGCTGCTGTCCCACCTCGACGGTGAGTCCGACGCGCGGCTCGTGGACGTCGCGTACACGCTCGCGACGCGCATGGCCTTCACACACCGAGCGGTCGTCCACGCCGAGAGCCGCGACGCTGCGGTACGCGCCCTGACCGCGCTGGCCGAGGGCACGGCCGACACCGCTCTGACCACCGGCGCCGCGGACGCGGGCAAGGACGCCGTGCTCTTCTCGGGCCAGGGTTCGCAGCGCCTGGGGATGGGTCGTGAGTTGTATGCCCGGTTCCCGGTGTTCGCGGAGGCTTTCGAGGCGGTGTGCGCGGGGCTGGACGGGCACCTGGACCGCCCGTTGCGGGACGTGGTCTGGGGTGATGACGCGGAGTTGCTGAACCGGACCGTGTATGCCCAGGCGGGGTTGTTCGCGGTGGAGGTGGCGCTGTTCCGGCTGGTGGAGTCGTGGGGTGTGCGGCCGGAGTACGTGGCCGGGCATTCGGTCGGTGAGATCGCTGCCGCGCACGTGGCAGGTGTGTTCTCGCTGCCGGATGCGTGTGCGCTGGTGGCGGCTCGGGGCCGGCTGATGCAGGCCCTGCCCGCCGGTGGTGCGATGGCGGCGATCCGGGCCACCGAGGACGAGATCCTGCCGCACTTGACTGACAGTGTGTCGATAGCTGCGGTCAACGGCCCGTCGTCGGTCGTGGTGTCCGGTGCCGAGGCCGCCGTCGAGGCGGTCCGGGCCCGCTTCGAGGGCGAGGGACGCAAGACGAGCAGGCTGCGGGTCTCGCATGCTTTCCACTCGCCGTTGATGGAGCCGATGCTGGAGGAGTTCCGGGAGGTCGCCGAGAACCTGTCCTACGGCGTGCCGGAACTCACTGTCGTCTCGAACGTGACCGGCGGCCCCGCCGCGCAGGACCAGCTGTGCACCCCGGCGTACTGGGTGACTCATGTCCGTGAGGCGGTGCGGTTCGCCGACGGGATACGGGCTCTGCACGCGGAGGGTGTGACGCGGTTCCTGGAGCTGGGGCCGGACGGCACGCTGTCGGCCATGGCCGGGGAGTCGCTGCCGGACGAGACCGTGCTCGTCCCCGCGCTGCGCAAGGACCGTCCGGAGGAGACGACGCTCCTCGCGGCCCTGGCACAGCTGCACGTCCAGGGTGCCGAAATCGACTGGGCCGCGCTCTTCGCCGGCACGGACGCGCGCCCCGCCGACCTGCCGACGTACGCCTTCCAGCACCAGCGGTTCTGGCCCACCCCCGGCCTCACCGGCACCGGCGACATCGGCGCCGCCGGCCTCGAAGCGGCCGGGCACCCGCTGCTGAGCGCCGCCGTGGAACTGTCCGACAGCGACGGCCTGCTGTTCACCACACGGCTGTCCCTCCAGTCCCACCCGTGGCTGGCCGACCACGTGGTGCTGGGCTCGGTCCTGCTGCCGGGGACGGCATTCGTCGAACTCGCCGTCCGCGCGGCCGACGGAATGGGCTGCGACCGGATCGACGAACTGACCCTGGGCACCCCGCTCGTGCTGCCCGAGCACGGTGGAGTGCAACTGCAAATGCACGTCGGCCCCGCCGACGAGTCCGGCAGCCGCGCCCTGAGCGTCCACTCCCGCCCGGAGGGCGACGGCGACCGGCCCTGGGTCCGGCACGCCACCGGCGTACTCGCGACGGGGGAGCGGCCGGCCGCTCCCGGCTACGACTTCCACGCGGAGTCCTGGCCGCCCGCCGGCGCCGAGGCCGTCGACCTGACGGGCCTCTACCCGGACCTGGCCGAGAGCGGACTCGACTACGGACCGCACTTCCAGGGCCTGCGGACCGCCTGGCGCCGAGGCGACGAGGTGTTCGCCGAGGTCGCCTTGCCCGAAGCCGCCGCAGGCGACGCGTCCGCGTACGGCCTGCACCCGGCCCTGCTCGACGCGGCCCTGCACGTCTGCGCCTTCAACGGAGTCGACCGGGGCGTCATCCCCTTCTCCTGGGAGGGCGTCTCGCTCCACGCCTCCGGCGCCTCGGCCGTACGGGTCCGGGTCGTCCGGCACGGCGGCAACACGCTGTCCCTCGACGTCGCCGACGCCGAGGGCGAGCCGGTCGCCTCCATCGGGACCCTGGATCTGCGGGCGGTCGCCGCCGACCGGTTGAGCGCCGGCACGGGCCCGGCCGTCAGCGATGCCCTCTTCCGCGTCCAGTGGACCCCCGTGCGCATGCCCCCGGCCGAAGCCGTGGAGCCCGTGGCGGCCATCGGCTCCCTCGCCGGCCCGTCGTTCGTCGACTACCCGGACCTGGAGGCCCTGGCCCGTTCCGGCCAAGTGCCGGACACGGTGCTGCTGCCGGTGGGCGCCGACTCCGGCGGCACGGTCGGGTCCGTACACCAGGTGACCGCACGGGTGCTGGAGACGGTGCAGTCGTGGCTCGCCGACGAGCGGTTCACGGACTCGCGCCTGGTGTTCGTCACCTCTGGAGCCGTTTCGGCCGGCGGGGGCGAGACCGTACGGGACCTGGCCGGCGCGGCGGTGTGGGGCCTGGTGCGGTCGGCGCAGTCGGAGAACCCGGGCCGGTTCGTTCTGGTGGACACCGAGGACGGGGACATCGAGCCCCTGCTCCCGGTCCTGCCGGGTCTGTCGGCCACCGGGGACGACGCATTCGTGGTGCGCGAAGGCACCGTCCGGGTAGGGCGGCTGGCCTCCCTGGCCAGCGGTGCGGGGCTGCTGCCGCCCGCCGCGACGCCGTGGCGGCTGGACACGGGGGCCAAGGGCAGCCTCGACGGTCTGCTGCTCGCGCCGTGCCCGGAGGTGCTGGAACCGCTCGGGCCGGGGCAGGTCCGGATCGAGGTCCGGGCAGCGGGGGTGAACTTCCGTGACGTGCTGAACGCGCTGGGCATGTACCCGGGCGAGGCCGGGCCGCTGGGCGCCGAGGGCGCCGGTGTGGTGACCGGGACCGGGCCAGGGGTGAGCGGACTGCGCCCCGGCGACCGCGTGATGGGAAAAGTGCTCGGCGGCTTCGGCCCGGTGGCTGTGTGCGACGAGCGGCTCCTGGTCAGGATCCCGGAGGACTGGTCGTTCGCGAGGGCCGCGTCGGTGCCGGTGGTCTTCCTCACCGCCCTCTACGCGTTGAAGGACCTCGCGGATCTGAAGCCCGGTGAGAAGATCCTCGTGCATGCCGGTGCCGGCGGTGTCGGTATGGCGGCCATCCAGCTGGCCCGGCATCTCGGTGCCGAGGTGTTCGCCACGGCCAGTGAGGGCAAGTGGGACACCTTGCGCGGGCTGGGGGTCGCGGACGATCACATCGCGTCGTCGCGTACCACCGATTTCGAGCAGCGGTTCCTGGAGGTCACGGGCGGCCGCGGCGTGGACGTGGTGCTCAACGCCCTGGCCGGTGAATTCGTCGACGCCTCGATGCGGTTGACGGCTCCGGGCGGCCGGTTCCTGGAGATGGGCAAGACCGATGTCCGTGATGTGGAGCCGGCCGCCGGAGTGCGCTACCGCGCCTTCGACCTCGCGGAAGCCGGCCTGGAGCGGAACCAGGAGATGCTGTGCGAGTTGCTGGAGCTGTTCGCCGCGGGAGCGCTGCGGACGCTGCCGGTCGCGACGTGGGACGTGCGACGGGCGGACGAGGCGTTCCGGTACATGAGCCGGGCCCGGCACATCGGCAAGATCGTCCTGACCGTGCCGCGTGCCTGGGATCCGGACGGCACGGTGCTGATCACAGGTGGTACGGGCGGCCTGGGCCGTGAGCTGGCCCGTCATCTGGTGGCGGAGCGGGGCGTGAAGCACCTGCTGCTGGCGAGTCGCAGGGGGCTGGACGCGCCGGGCGCGTCCGAGCTGCGCGCCGAACTGGCGGAACACGGCACCGAAGTCACCGTTGCGGCGTGTGACGTGGCTGACCGGGACGCGGTTGCCGGACTGGTGGCGGGGGTGCCGTCCGGGCACCCGTTGACCGCTGTGATTCACACAGCGGGTGTGCTCGACGACGGGATCGTCACGTCGTTGACCGCTGAGCGGCTGTCGGATGTACTGCGTCCGAAGGTGGACGCAGCCTGGTACCTGCATGAGGCCACCGAGGGTCTCGACCTGGCCGCGTTCGTGCTGTTCTCGTCCATCTCCGGCGTGATGGGCACTCCGGGGCAGGGCAACTACGCGGCGGGCAACGTCTTCCTCGATGCCCTGGCCCACCACCGCCACGCACAGGGCCTCGCGGCCACGTCGCTCGCGTGGGGCCCCTGGGCCCAGAGCGGTGGCATGACCGGCACGCTGTCGGACGTCGACCTCCAGCGGATCGCCCGCTCGGGCATGCCCGAACTCGCCCCCGCGGAGGGCGTCGCACTCTTCGACGCCGCGCTGAGCACCGACGAGGCCCTCGTCCTCCCCGTGCGCCTCGACCTGGCCGTACTGCGGGAACAGGGAGACGTACCGCCGTTGATGCGCGGACTGGTGCGCACGCGCGCCCGGCGCTCGGCGGTCGCCGGCTCGGCCGCGGTGGCCGGCCTGGTGGGACGCCTGTCCGGCCTGGGCGCGGTGGAACGGCACGAGGTGCTCTTGGACCTGGTGCGCGCCCAGATCGCGGGCGTCCTGGGCCACGCGAGCCCGGAGACGGTCGACTCGACCCGGACCTTCCAGGACCTCGGCTTCGACTCCCTGACGGCGGTCGAACTCCGCAACCGGCTCAACAAGGCGACCGGCCTGCGCCTCTCGGCCACTGCCGTCTTCGACTACCCGACCGCGGACGCGATCGTGGGGTTCCTGCTGGATGAGATGTTCGGCGCGGAGGCGACGGCGGTAGTGGCTGCGCCGGCGGGGGTGTCGGCGGTTGTCGCCGATGATCCGGTGGTGATCGTCGGGATGAGCTGCCGCTATCCGGGTGGCGTCGCGTCGCCTGAAGACTTGTGGCGGCTGGTGTCGGAGGGTGTGGACGCGGTCTCGGACTTCCCCGCCGAACGCGGCTGGGACGTGGAGTCCCTCTACAACCCCGACCCCGAAGCGATCGGCACCTCGTACACCCGCGCCGGCGGATTCCTGCACGAGGCGGGGGACTTCGATCCGGCGTTCTTCGGGATGAGTCCTCGGGAGGCGCTGGCGACGGACTCGCAGCAGCGGTTGCTGCTGGAGACGAGCTGGGAGGCGATCGAGCGGGCGGGCATCGACCCGACGACGCTGCGCGGCAGCCGGACGGGCGTCTTCGCCGGCGTGATCTACGCCGACTACAGCGACCTATTGGTAGGCGACCAGTTCGAGGGCTACCGGGGCAACGGCAGCGCGGCCAGCATCGCGTCCGGCCGCGTGTCGTACACGTTCGGCTTCGAGGGACCTGCGGTCACGGTCGATACGGCGTGCTCGTCGTCGTTGGTGGCCTTGCACTGGGCGGCGCAGTCGCTGCGGTCGGGTGAGTGCTCGCTGGCGCTGGCCGGTGGTGTGACGGTGATGTCGACACCGACGCCGTTCGTGGAGTTCTCGCGGCAGCATGGTTTGTCGGCGGACGGTCGGTGCAAGGCGTTCTCCGATGCGGCCGATGGTGTCGGCTGGGGTGAGGGCGTGGGCATGCTGGTGCTGGAGCGCCTGTCGGACGCGCGGCGGAACGGGCATCGGGTCCTGGCTGTTGTGCGGGGCAGCGCCGTGAACCAGGACGGTGCGTCCAACGGTCTGACGGCGCCGAATGGTCCGTCGCAGCAGCGGGTGATCCGGCAGGCGCTGGTGAGTGCCGGGTTGTCGGTGGCGGATGTCGATGCGGTGGAGGCGCACGGCACGGGGACGACGCTGGGTGATCCGATCGAGGCGCAGGCGCTGCTGGCTACGTACGGTCAGGACCGTCCGGAGGGCCGGCCGCTGCTGCTGGGCTCGGTGAAGTCGAACATCGGCCACGCGCAGGCCGCGGCGGGTGTCGCGGGTGTGATCAAGATGGTCATGGCGATGCGGCATGGTGAGCTTCCGCGCACCCTGCATGTTGACGCGCCGTCGTCGCACGTCGACTGGTCGGCGGGTGCTGTTGAGCTGCTGACTGAGCGGACAGTTTGGCCTGAGGGGGATGGTCCGCGTCGTGCGGGGGTTTCCTCGTTCGGTATCAGCGGTACGAATGCGCACGTGATTCTGGAGCAGCCGGAGCCGGCTGCTGTCGAGGCCGGAGCTGTCCCTGGTGGGCTGGTTCCCACGGTGGTGTCGGGACGGAGTGAGTCGGCTTTGCGGGCTCAGGCAGCTCGTCTGCTGTCCCATCTCGACATGGAGGCCGGGTCCCGGGCCCTGGATGTTGCGTATTCGCTGGCGACGGGTCGTGCGGAGTTCCAGCACCGTGCGGTGGTGTTGGCGGCGGATCGGGATGGTCTGCTGCGTTCTTTGTCTGCTCT